>CALLZZ010000413.1 GCA_937858235.1 uncultured Clostridia bacterium | reverse complement strand
CCTTGCTGCCGAGCGGCTCGCCGTCACGGATCTTCTGCAGGTTGTTGAGCCCGCATGCAATGCCGCGGTTGCCGGAGCTGTTGAAAGCGTAGAAGGTGATGCTGGCTCTGCCGTACACGCCGGAGTACACTTCGCTGCGACTCATGATCGGATTCAGATCCGCATCCACGATGCCGGGGGCGGTCGTGGCGTTCGCGTTAACGAAGTAGGCGTTGCGGTAGGCTTCGTCGTCCGGGCGCTCTGCGTCGCCGTCACGAAGCGGCGTCTTGATCGCGGAGAGTGCAGGCACGCTGCGGCTGTTGCCCTTGAGCTTGGCTTCGCCCTCCTTGTAGGCTGCGTCGATGGCTGCCTTGATCTTGGCGACCGTCACGGTGTCGGACTTCGGAATGATGAGGCTCACGCTGTACTTGGGAGTGCCGCCGTTGATGGACTTCGGCTCCCACACGTTGGCGTAGGACCAGCGGGTGTTCGGACCGGTGATAACCTTCATCGGATTGTGCATAGTTGTCTTACTCATAGTTTTTGACCTCCATAAAATCGTTTTTTGCTGTATTCATCGCCGGACGCTTATCCGAGTCCGGGACGAGTGTTGGTTTGCCCTGCGGCTTCTCAACGAGGCCTGACAGGAGTTCATTGAATCGGTTCTTTCCGAGGAGCTTCTGCATGGCGGTGATGCCGAGCAGCTTCCTCTCGAATGGATCGAATCCGGCGTCTTCGACCGTCTTGGCGACGGCGTTCTCGTCGATGTACTTGCGGATGGAGCGGCCTTCGACGAGCTTGAAGCCATGCCACTCCTTGCCGGAGAGCGCCTGTTGGAGCGCGTACTCCTTGATGTCCGACGCCCACGAGACCAGCTCGTCTACCTTGCTGAGGATGACCTCGATCTCCGCGTCGGAGAGTTCCGGCGGGAGCTTGAAGTCGTGCTGTGCGAGCTTCAGGTTCTCCTCGGCCCGTTTCCGGCAGATGGTCTTGGCCTTGCAGAACCGGCACCACTGGCCGCCGGAGAATTCTCCCTTGCCGTCCCACGCCTGCTCTGCAGCGGGCTTCAGGGTTTCGTCGGCCCATTGGAGCAGGTCGGCTTTCGGCGTCTGCCACTGGCTGATGTTCTGCCGCCTCGGCTGATAGATGGTCATGCTGACCGTGTCGATGTCGTAGATGTCGTCGAACAGTTCAAGGGCTCCGAGGCTGTAGCAGGCCATCTGCGGATTGTGTTCCGCCGAGACTTCCACGCCGAGGCCGTACTTCAGGTCGATGATCCGGAGCGTGCCGTCCGCGATGATCAAGGCGTCGGCGGTGCCGAAGCCCTGCTTCACCCAGCGGGAGAAGTCCACTCGCTGCTCGACAAGAACAACCGGATCGCTGCATGTCTGCTTCGCGTCCTCTACCTGTTCCAGCACGTAGGCGACGTAGCCGTCTGTGGCTTCCTCCATCTCCTCGTTGTAGAAGGCGAGGTCCTCGGTCGGGTCGCGTGCCGGGTAGCCGAGCGCCTTGCGGAGCTTGTACTCGGCGAGCGCATGAGCGCAGGTGCCTTCCAGTGCGTAGTCGCTTTCCTTGTCCTCGAATCCCTCGCTAAGCCTGACTGACGGCGGGCAGTGAATCCACCGGTCGGAGCTTGACGCGGAGAGGACCGCATGCTGTCTTTCAGAATTCATTGAGTCCCTCCACATCGAAGAGCAGGGCCTCGTAGTCCTTCGGATCGACAGCCGACAGCTTGCTCGCACCGTACTTGTGGAGCAGCTCGCGGATCTGCGCCGTGTAACCGGCACGCGACCTTTCGGCGAGAACCGCCCGCACATCCTCCAGCTTCAGCTCCTTCTTCTCAGGCTCGGCCTGCGGAGCTTCCGGCTCGGGAGCGGGTTCCGCTTCCTCTGTGGTGCCGGAGAACTGCTGGTAGAGCCAGTCGGCAGCCGCGTTAATAGCAGCGGCGGCATCGCGGAGCTCACTGATGGTCTGATCCATTTCTGCCATTTTTGACACTCTCTTTACCTCCTTCCAATGGTTGTCTGTCTGCAGCAAGGATCGAGAGGTTCCTTGCCAGCCTTGCGGATACATGGCTTATCGCGATAAGAACGGCGATGATCTCTGTGTCCGCGGGACTTCTGTTGCGTGTCTTGTTCATCACGTTTCCTCCAATCCGGAGCAGCTTTCTGTGCTCCTTACACTTCCCACTGGAGGCGAGGCACGCGTTTTGACGAAGGACGAGGAAAGAAATTCTGAAAAAAGCTCCGACCGCCATGATTGGCAGCCGGAGCCGTGCATTTAGAACCAGTCAGGGAACTGCTCGTGCATCTCGTCCGGAAACTCCTCGCAGAGCTTCTGCTTGGCTTTTTTCAGACGAGACAGGAATGTCGTCCGCTTGATGCCGATCTTCTTTGCGATGGCCTCGTCGGAGAGTCCCTCCTCGCGGAGCTCGCCGATGCGGCGTGCCTCCGGCATGAGCTCGTCCAGACGGTGAAGAAGCTGGGTGAGCATCATCTCATCGGCAAGCACCTCCTCAATGAGAGGAGCGTCGTCCGGCACGTAGTCGCCGAGAGTGCCTTCGCCGTCAGGCAGCGGATCGTCAAGGGAGATGGTCGTGTTGTTGTGGAATTCGCAGTCGAGGCAGTTGCCGTCGCACAGCCACCATTTGCTGCG
>CALLZZ010000412.1 GCA_937858235.1 uncultured Clostridia bacterium | reverse complement strand
CTGGCACAGGCTGATCAGCATCCGATAGGTTTGATTGTTGCGTTGAAATCGGACGGCAGACCATCTTACGTTCGTAAGGTCGATGGTATCCACATTTGAAAAAAACAGCATTTCCTTCTTGAGGTCATCTTTATATATGGACTTTACATCTGCGTGGCGCAAAAGGAGTAAGACCGTTGTTTTCAAAATCTGATTGAGCAGATTATTCTCCGAAAGCTCGTCATACTCACAGGTCAAGATACGCTCCCTCGCAATCCTGTTTCTTATTGTTCCGGGCATATCAATCTTCCCGCGAACAACCGCCATTTCCTCTGTGCGGTTAATGTATTCGCGGTAAATGCCTTGTTTTAGCTGCTGTCCAATGCCTTTTGAAAGAATCGCTGCCAAGAGATTATATATATTATCGAATTCTTCAGTGGCGACATCCTTGTAGTTTGACTGGTTAAGCGTCGTAAAGGCATATGATAACATATAGTAGATGTTTTTGATAAAAATGCGCTTATCCTTCGTCATTGAAACACACCATGCAGGATATTATCCCATCGCTGGAGCTTTGCATTGTCATCAAACCAATACTCACTTAGCATTGGGAGAATATCGTAGTCAACGATTGAGTGCAGCCATTCATCTGTGCAGACTGTCTGACCGCAGAAATAGCTGTGACCGATGCAGAAACCTTTTCCGAGCGACCTATCCATCGATATTTCCTTGTTTAGCTCCACAACCTTAGAAATCAGCTCGTTCAGCGTTTCATTGTTCAGGGACTGCTGGTACTTTGCAAAGCCCTCTGAATCGAAGCCGGGCTCGACCTCAAAGAAGCTGAAGCGGCGACGCAATGCATAATCTATCATCGCAAGGCTACGGTCAGCGGTATTCATCATGCCGATGATGTACAGGTTTTTCGGCACGGAGAACGACAGACCGTTATAAGCCAGGGTAGCTTTCGTCCCTCTATAGTCGCGTTCAATCAGCATGAGCAGCTCACCAAAAATTTTGCTCATGTTGCCGCGATTGATTTCATCGATGATGAAGAAGTAATCCTTGTCCGGCTGGTTGGCGGCTTTTTGACAGAAACGATAGAATATGCCGGATTTCAGCTCAAAGCCATCGTTCACAGGTTTATAGCCCATTATAAAATCCTCATAGGAATAATTCTGATGGAACTGTACGAACTCAATCCGATTCTCGTCTTTTTCGCCCATGATGGAATACGCGAGCCTTTTTGCGGCAAAAGTTTTGCCAACGCCGGGAGCACCCTGCAAAATAATGTTTTTCTTGTTTTTCAGCACCGAAACGAGCATATCATATCGACTTTCGCTTATATACACTTCATCAAGAAAATTCGACTTTGAATATTTGACAGCAGAATCCTCGACAGGCACAGGATTTTCTTCACGGATTATGTCATAGATAAAATCATATTCGCCTTTGGTGAGCTTGAACAGGCTACCCTGCGGGTTGCTGAAATACTCCATTCGCTCCAGCTCCGGGCAGTTTTTCAGTGTCAAATAGTCGATAGGAGATGTGAGCCCCTCAACTTTCTCAAAGAAAATCTTCTCTCCGTCCTGCTCGGCACTTATTCTTCCGATGGCGACAATTTGCTTCACAGGGTTGGATTCGTAGCCAATTATCATGTCACCGGCTTTTGCATCTAAGAAGTTCTGGAAAATACGGCGCTTGTTCCCGTTGTCATTGTAAAGCGTGTAGGACTGTACCTCACCAACGGATATATCTGCAAAGCTCCAAATTTTTGGGTTTGCATTCAGCCACCAATAGCCATGCTCCTCTTCGCCGGGAGCGGATGCCACATAGAGCTCTACTTGACTGAGATCAACCTTGTCCAGTGCCTCAGATAGCTCATCCCGCAGTTTCCAAGTATAGCTGCCGGTTTCTTCTTTCCCAGCGTTGCGTCCAACATAAAGGATAGGCCACCAGCGCGAGTTCTCCGTATCGCGTTCCATAACGGGACAGCCGGTTTTTTCGGCAACGCGTCGGGCTAATGATGAAGAGCCACTGTTATAAAAGTTCTTCGTTTCTCCATATTTTATGGCAAGCTGGGTGCAGGTAGCCTGACCGCCATAGTCCTTCATTCGTTTCATGATTTCGAGACTGCCAGTTGTAAACACATCCGGGTCACCAAGAAGCTGCACCCACTCATCCACTGTAATTTCAGGAGAATAGTCTGTCGGAAACCATTCTTCTGCTGCAACGGGCTCTTTACCTTTTTGCGCATAATAGCGGCTGATATAGAAGCCAACATCAATGGTAAGGGTTTTCAGCTCGGTGTCAGGATAGCAGGAGTCCGTGAGCTGTGATTTCAACAATCCAGCGAGGCTGTTATCGCGCTTGATTTCCTCGCATATCTCGTCATACAGAGCAAAAAAATTGCGCAGATTGTCGGCATAAGCGCCTTTTTTGAAACGGTATTCGCTCTCAAGCTCATCCGCAACAGCTTTTACCTCACCGTATTTATAGATGTAATACTTATCTGGATAACGAAGCCACAAATAAGTGCTGACGGCATTTTCATACTGATAGTGCTGCCCAGCGCCGTTTCCATACTTCTCAAGAAGAACAGAAGCTTTATCCTTGAATTCAATAATTCTGGATACGACATCATTGCTCTCGTCAAAAAGAGCAATGAACATCGCCCGCACCTCTTCCGGCGCGGTCTTGGCAAAACCTTCTATCATTTTTGCGGGGAAATTATTCATCGATGCCAGCAAATTGTATGTTTTTGACAGCGAGCGGGTAAGCATCTCCGCAAAATCGGCAGCGTTCACATCCCAATTATCTTGGAAGAATTTCACGGCTTCCCATTTATATTTTTCATTGCTCCACTGCGTTGAAACAAAATCCTGCTTATATTTGGTGAGAGCTTCCTGTAGACGAAATTTGTCGAACATTGTATTCCTCCTCATGCGTTGCGCAGACTCTTGTATATTTCATCTGTGAAGATACCGAGCACCTGTCGCTTGATTTCATCGCTGCTTAAAAGCAGCGAGAAGAAGTCCTGATTTTGAGAAAGCCCCTCAATAAGCGCGTCATCGATATCGTCAAAGTATGAAAATTCAAAGTCTTTGATGGTATTGTTTTTCGCGCTGATTTTGAGCCGCTCGGATTTAAGCAGAATGTCACGGATCTGGAGCATTGCTTTTACCGCTACATCATTGTCATAGGACTTTCCTGTCCTGCTGTTGATTTCAGCGATAATCTGAGATAGCCGTTCCTCTTTTGCCTCGGTCAAGCCAAAGCTCTCTGCGGTTGCCAGCTTTACAACAGGTTGCGCCACAACCGTTTCTTTTGTATGCTCCTCGGCTTTTTTCTGCACAAAGTTCGTGGCTTTGATTTTGCCGTCAAGGTCATAACCACCGCCAGGATGCTTGATATTGATATACGCCATCAGGTAGGTGATAAAGTTGTACTTTTTATGGAGCTCCACATCCTCAAAGCAGGACACCTGCAGAAGGAATTCATAGAAACGGACAAAGTGACGCATCAGGGCGACAATCTCCCTCTGCTTGGGAATATCGTAATTTTCAATCAGGTTTTTCGCCTTCTTGAAATAGAAGGTCAGCTTCTGCTTGTCCTTTGCATCAATTTTTTCCTTGTATAGCAGGTCGTTTGCCTTTTCAATATCGTCCGGGTCGAGGACGGTATATGCGTCAATCTTCGCTTCAAGGTCATAAATTGCCGTAGGAGTAACAGAATTAGACAGCAGCGTAGTCGTGTAATAGGGAGCGAACGCAGCCGTAATGTCCTCATAGCTGTTTACAAAATCGAGAATGAAGGTCTTTTTCTCGAAAGGCGGGCAAATGCGGTTGAGTCGGGAAAGGGTTTGCACCGCAGACACGCCCTTGAGCTTTTTCAGCACATACATCGCGCAGAGCTTCGGTTGGTCAAAGCCGGTTTGATATTTGTTGGCAACAAGGAGCACATTGAAGGCATCCTTGTCAAATTCCTTCGGCAGACGGTCTTCAGAGAAGCCGTTCATAGAGACTTCGGTGTATTCGGTCATATCATCGGGGAGAGTCACTTTACCTGAAAACGCCACAAGAGCATGGATGTCGGTGTAACCCTTTTTTGTGATGTAGTCCTCAAGCGCCTGACGGTATTTCACCGCGCCCTGTCGGGATGCTGTAATGACCATAGCCTTTGCCATGCCGCCGAGCTCACTCATGACCGATGTGCGGAAATGCTCGACGATAACCTCGATGCGCTGTGCGATGTTTGTTTCGTGCAGCTCCACAAAACGGGCAATTTGCCGTTTGGCGTCAGAGGTCTTGCAGCGGGGATCGTCCTCAATCTCTTTGTTTATCTGATAGAAGGTGTCGTAGGTCGTATAGTTTTGGAGCACGTCGAGAATAAAGCCTTCCTCGATAGCCTGCTTCATGGAATACAGATGGAATGCCTCACGCTGTCCCTTTGTGTTGAGCTTGCCAAAGAGCTGCAGCGTTGTCGGCTTCGGTGTGGCGGTGAATGCAAAGATGGAAACATTCGTCTGTTTTCCGCTGCGGGCGATTTCGTCTGTAATCATGTCCTGAACATCGGAGAAATCCTGCTCACCGGCTCCGAGCGACTGCGTGACCGCAGCCATGTCCTTACCGGCAGTGGAGGAATGCGCTTCATCAATGATGACGGCAAAACGCTTCTCCTTTAAGCCGGCAACGCTGTCCACAATATACGGGAACTTCTGAATGGTGGTTGCGATAATTTTGGTATTGCCCTTGAGCGCAATCGCCAAGTCAGCGGAGGTGCATTTATCGTCCATAACGCGAATAAGACCGGCTTTGTGTTCCAGTCCCATAACGGCTTTCTGAAGCTGGCGATCCACCACGACGCGGTCAGTGATGATGACAACATTATCAAAGATGATTTTGTTGTCTGCATCGTGCAGCGATGTCAAGCGGTGCGCCAGCCATGCGATGGAGTTCGTTTTGCCGGACCCAGCGCTGTGCTGAATGAGATAATTCTGCGCCGTCAGGTTTTCCTG
>CALLZZ010000411.1 GCA_937858235.1 uncultured Clostridia bacterium | reverse complement strand
CCACTTCTTGCCGCTGAGCGCTTGCCGGAGCGCATATTCCTTAATGTCTGCCGCCCATGCAACGAGGTCGTCGGCGCGGGCGAGGATTTCTTCGACTTCCTCATCCGTCAACAGCGGCGGCAGCTTGAAGTCGTATCGGGCAAGCTCCAGATTGACAGCGGCGCGTTCTCTACACTCGGCCTTCGCCTTACAGAACCGGCACCATTCGCCGCAATGAAACTCTCCCTGACCGCCATAGGCCAGCTGAGCCTTTTCGGTTAGTTCCGTATCCGCCCACCCAAGCAGGTCGGATTTTTGCATTTCATATACGCTGATGTTTGATTTACGCGGCTGGTAAATTGTCATGCGAATGGTATTGATGTCGTAGATGCCGTCGAAAATCTCCAGAGCGCCAAGGGCGTAGAGCATCATCTGCGGATTATCCACGGCGCTGACCTCAACACCCTTACCGTGCTTGTAGTCCACAATGTTGAGGACCCCGTCAGCAATAATGACGCAGTCGGCAGTGCCAAAGCCGCCCTCCACCCAGTGGGAGAAATCCACTCGCTGTTCGATGAGAACAACCGGATCGGGGCAGGTCTGTTTTGCCATTTCCACCTGTTCAAGCACATAGGCCGCATAGCCGGCGGCACATTCCTCCATTTCAGAGTTGTACCAGCTCAGATTTTCAGTCGGGTCGGTCGCTTCCATGCCCAGCGCCTGTCGGAGCTTGTATTCGCACAGTGCGTGAGCGTCGGTTCCTTCGGCGGCGTAGTCGCTGCCCTTGTCCTCGTAGGCTTCGCACAGCCTTGCGGAGGGCGGGCAGTTGAGCCAGCGGTCAGCACTGGAAGCGGAGAGAATGGCGTGTTTACCCATTTCCCAAGCCCTCCGCCTCTTTGAGCAGGTCGGCGTAATGCGAAGGGTCAATCTCCGACAGTTTCGCCGCACCGTGTTTTTGGAGCAGAGAGCGAATCTGAGCGGTGAAGCCCGCACGGGATTTGTCTGCAAGCACAGCCCGCACCTGTTCCAGTGTCAGTTCAGGTTCAGGAGGAGAAGCGGGAGCGTCTTCTGTCTGCGGCTTTCCACTGAACTTCTCTGACAGCCAGTCAGCGGCATCCGAAATAGCAGCGGCAGCACTGCGGAGTTCTTCGATAGTTGCTGCCAATTCGCTCATTTGGCTCATCCTGTTTTCCCCCTTCCTTTGATTGGCTTTGCTGGCGTGCGGCTGTGAGATTGTGCGCCAGTCTCCTTGACACCACGCTGATGGCGGTGAGGACATCAACGGCATCCTCGTCCGCATGGGTGCCATAATGGTTTGCGTTGTAACTCATCTCGGCGTTCCCTCCTTTCTCAAGGCGTTTTGGTTTGCCTTTCAATGACCCATCTGGACGGGAAAGGAGGGATTGGCCGAAAAGATTTAGAAATTTTCCTTGAGCCGCTTAAGCAGCTGATTTCGCTTATACACGAAGGTGTTCCGCGGCATATGCAGCCGCTCTGCGCTGGCCCGCTCGGACTGCCCGTCCGCAAGAAGCATAAGAATCTGATAGCTTTCCGGGTCTGTTCCTTTAAGTTCGGTAAGCAGCTGATTGAGAAGCATGATGTCGATGTTGATTTCTGTGGTCAGCCTGTCGTCAGCAAGAAAGCTGGTACGGGAGACGCCGTTCTCATAGGCGTTTTCCATCTCAACTTCAATGGAGAGGTGCTGAGCAGCATCCTTTGGGATACAGCGGAATTCACAGGTTTCACACAGCCCGTCGCACTTGTAGCTTTTCTTGTATGGAATGCAGCAGGCTCCGGCTCTCTGCTTTGCCTTGCGGGCAGCGCCCACGAAGCGTTCCCAATCCCGCTTCTGTTCAGGGGTGACCTCAATCCACTGATGGAGCGGACGGTAGTAGATGATTGGTGTGTTCTGATTTTCATTGCTTTTCATAAAAAGTCCTCCGATTTTCGATTTCTCGAAACGGAGGACTCTGGGTGCTGCCGCAAAAAGGGTGCAAAAACCTAACCGCAGTCCAAACGGAGTTCTCCGTTTCGGATTGCAGCTAACCCGCTCAAAAGGCAGCTGTGATATTGAGTTGTGCCGCCGGATACCGTTGAGCCATCAGTGATCAGGTGATGCGGTATCTGGCG
>CALLZZ010000410.1 GCA_937858235.1 uncultured Clostridia bacterium | reverse complement strand
CAGGGCGGGAACAATCAGCCGCTGGTCATGGCGACCCAGCAGGGCGGCGCTGAAATTGGCGAGGGCATCTGCCCGACCATTACGGCAAGTGCCGGGATGAGTGGCAATAATCAGCCGGTATTATTTGAAAATCACGGCATTGACAGCCGCTACACCGGCCCCCATGCAGTAGCGCCCACCATGTCCGCCCGGATGGGAACAGGCGGCAATAATGTTCCGCTGGTGGGCAGTGCCGTTGCCTTTTCGCTGGATTCCAAGGAATCCAACAGCATGAAATCAGCAAATCCCCATTCGGGATGCCGGGAAACGGAGGTTGCCAGAACCATTGACACAACCAGCCCCGATCCCAGCAAGAACCAAGGCGGCATTGCTATTTTGCAGGAAACCATCTGCATTGCCGGAAACACCATCGACCGGGAGCCGGAAAACGGCGGCAACGGCCTCGGCTGTCAGCCGGACATCAGCTACACCATTACAACCAGCGACCGGCACGCAGTGTGTGAGCCATACCAAGAGGTGGTGGGCGCGCTTTGCCGTGGAGATGAGAAAGGCATCGGCAGCCAGTATGTCAGTCAGAACAAATGCATTGTGGAAAGGCGCAACCTCATCCGCAGGCTTACCCCTCTGGAATGTGAACGGCTCCAAGGTTTTCCCGATGGCTGGACGCTAATTCCGGGGGCATCTGACAGCGCCCGGTATAAAGCTCTTGGAAATAGTGTGGCGATACCCTGCGTGGACTTTGTCCTCCGAGGCATCGCTTATTTTTTACGAAAAATCTATGAGGAACAGGAGGGATCACCCCGATGTACATCTACCCCGACAACTTAAAATCAAAGGCGACCCTGTGGCTGTGGGATCTGCGGGACATCGGAATCATCGGCATCGAATGCCTGATTTCTGTCTTTGCCCTCTCCCGGCTGGGCTGGCTGCCGCCCATTGTTCTGACGGCGGTCTATGCCTTTTTATCCATCCGCTTCGAGGATGTGAGCATCCTTGACTTTATCCGCTACGCCGTCGCTTTCTTCTTTGGCAAGCAGCAGACCTACGAATGGAGGGGATGAATATGAACAGAAAAAAGAAACAGGAGGCCAGAGAAAAAGCCTCCACCCGCCAGCTCATGGGCATTGATGGCATCACCGCCCACAGCCTTGTAACGCCCCACGGTGAGCTGGTGTTTTTTATGATTAAACCGACCAATATCAGTGTTTTGTCTGAGAGCAGCGTGGGGGCAAGAATCTACGCTCTTATGAATGTTCTCAAGGGCATTGCTGAAATTGAAATGCTGTGCTTAAACAGCCGGGAAAACTTCGAGGACAATAAGAGTTATCTCAAAGCAAGAATGGATGCCGAGCAGAATCCTGTCATCCGAAAACTGCTGGCACAGGATCAGACCGCCCTTGACCGTATGCAGGTGCAGATGGCAACGGCAAGGGAATTTCTAATCATCATCCGGCTGAGAAATGAAAAGGAACGCGATGTTCAGCCCTACCTCTCCCGCATCGAAAAGAGCCTTAAGGATCAGGGCTTCACGGTGCGCAAGGCGGGTGAATCGGACATCAAGCGCCTGCTGGGTGTCTATTATGAGCAGAATGTCACAACGGAACAATACGAGGATTATGACGGAGAAAGGTGGGTGATTTTCGGTGAGTAAAAACAGAAAAAGAGAAAAATCAGTGCCGCAGGAGGATGCAAAAATCAAGGATTTCCTTGACATGATCGCTCCGGGCATCATCAAATTCAACACCGACCACTTCCTCTGCGGCAACACCTACCGCTGTGTGTGGGTGCTGCGGGAATATCCCACTGCTACCGAGGAACAGGCCATCCTGCGCCACCTTGGCGAAAAGGACGGCGTGACCCTGCGCATCTATACCCGTCAGGTAACGGCGGCCGAGGAAAAGAAGATCATCCACAATGCCGCCAACAAGAACCGTATGGATAAGAGCGCTACCCACGACCTCCAGCAGACGGTGACCGCCGAAAGCAATCTGCAGGATGTAGTGACGCTGGTCTCCTCCATGCACCGGAATCGGGAGCCGCTTCTGCACTGCGCTGTTTTTATCGAGCTGACCGCTCACGATTCCGATGCGCTGAAGCTGCTCCAGACCGATGTGCTCACCGAGCTGGTGCGCTCCAAGCTCAATGTGGACCGGCTCATGCTGCGCCAGCGGGAGGGTTTTCTCGCCGTAGGCCCCGCTGGCTGGAATGTGTTCGCCAGCCAGTTTGAACGGGTGCTGCCCGCAAGCTCCGTGGCAAACCTCTATCCTTTCAACTACAGCGGTAAGACCGACCCTCACGGCTTTTACCTCGGCAGGGATAAGTTCGGCTCCAATATCATTGCGGATTTTGACAAGCGCGACGATGACAAAACCAACGCCAATGTCCTGATACTCGGTAACTCCGGCCAAGGCAAGAGCTACCTGTTAAAGCTCATTCTCTGCAATATCCTCGAATCGGGCAAGTCGGTTCTGTGCCTTGATCCAGAGCACGAATATGTGGAGCTGGCGGAAAACCTCGGCGGCTGTTTCATTGATCTCATGTCGGGCCGGTACCGGATCAACCCGCTGGAGCCGAAAACATGGGACGAGGGCGGCAGCCCGGAGGACACCGACGCGCCCCAGGCGTTCCGCCAGTCCACCAAGCTCAGTCAGCACATCAGCTTTCTCAAGGATTTCTTCCGGTGCTACAAAGATTTTTCCGACCGCCACATTGACGCCATTGAAATCATGCTGGGCAAGCTGTACGAACAGTTCGGAATCAGCGACCGCACCGATTTCAAGAGCCTTGCCGCCACGGACTACCCCATTTTGTCCGACCTCTATGCCCTGATTGAAGCCGAGTACAAGGGCTACGACAAAACCAAATACCAGCTCTACCCGCCGGAGCTTTTGCAGGAAATCCTGCTGGGGCTTCACTCCATGTGCATGGGCGCGGAAAGTCAGTTTTTCAACGGCCACACCAACGTGACCTCCGACCGCTTTATTGTGTTCGGAGTAAAAGGCTTGCTCCAGGCCAGTCGGAACGTGAAAAACGCCCTGCTGTTCAATGTTCTGTCCTTCATGAGCGACAAGCTTCTGACCGAGGGGAACACCGCCGCCTCCATTGACGAGTTGTATCTGTTCCTCACGAACCTGACAGCCATTGAATACATCCGCAATTTCATGAAGCGTGTGCGCAAGAAGGAATCGGCGGTTATTCTTTCGTCACAGAACTTGGAGGACTTCAATATTGAGCACATCCGCGAATTGACCAAGCCGCTGTTTTCCATTCCGTCTCATGCGTTTCTGTTCAACGCAGGCAACATCGACAAGCGGTTCTATATCGACTCCCTCCAGCTGGAAGAAAGCGAATACAACCTGATCCGCTTTCCCCAGCGCGGTGTCTGCCTCTACAAATGCGGCATTGAGCGGTATAACCTTGCGGTTCACGCTCCGGCATATAAGGAGAAATTGTTCGGAACGGCGGGCGGCAGATAACATGGAAAGGAGAAAAATCATGAACAGACTGCAACAGCAGAAAGAAAACAAATCAGGACTCCTCGAAGATATGCTGTCCTTTATCCGCTACACACCCAACCGGGAAGCGGATCTTTTAGCGTTTATGGAGAAGTACCAGAAAGCGGACTGTGACGAACGCCCCGCCATTTTGGAGCAGCTCCGGTGCTGCATGGACGGCAAGGAATACCCCGATCCCTACGCCGGGAGCTACCACTATACCCCGGAGGATGTGTCTGTCATGGGGCAGATTCTGGATGACTACATTGACGACCTCACCTTGGCGCAGGGTGATCCCGCCGCCGTTTCAGAGTGTGTGCGGGATACGGTGCTGAAAATCAATGCGCTCAACGAGGAATGCGGGCGGTATCTCATTGATACCTGGCGCAGGGAACGGCTGTGCGGCTTCATCAACTCTGCGGCGGAGCTGGCGGGGCTGTCTCAGGAAAAAGACCTGACCCTGCAGCACAGGATATGGTAAAGGCGGTGAGTAAATGGAGATACAGGGTCAGGATTTCGGGATTGAAATTGAAATGACCGGGCTTACCAGAAGCCGCGCTGCCGAGGTCATTGCCG
>CALLZZ010000409.1 GCA_937858235.1 uncultured Clostridia bacterium | reverse complement strand
CACCTGGCCCCTGTACCCGATGCTGGGGTTCTACCTGTCTGGAACCACTGCTGCCACTGCTGCCCAGGCAGAGACCGGCCTGCGCCAGATGGATCGGGACAGCCACGGTTTTCTTTCCACCACAGCCCCTGAGGAGTTCAGCGATATGCTGCCCCTGTGTCACCACATGACCTTTGCCACCCTGGAGCAATGGCAGCAACTGAGTGGAAAAGCCCAGGCCACGGGGCTCACCTGTGCCCTGACCATCCAGCCCACAGAGCAGTGCTGCATCGGCGTTCCGCTCAACGCCCTGCCCCATCCCCCGATCTACTCCTTCCCCTTCCCGGAAGGATATCCCCCTGTGTATGTAAAGAAAGGGACGCAACTCCGCCCCTTCTCCCACTTTTAACGCTACTTTTACAAATGCCCCACCATTCATTGACGGAATTTGGGCACTATGATAAAATAATACTATAATTTCAGACGGAAGTGAGGTGCTCCGCTCATGAAAGGGATCATCTTAGCTGGCGGCGCCGGTACACGACTTTACCCCCTTACTATGGTAACGTCCAAGCAGCTGTTGCCGGTCTACGACAAACCCATGATTTTCTATCCCCTGTCCACTCTGATGCTGGCGGGGATCCGAGAAATTCTCATTATTTCCACTCCCCAAGATCTGCCTAACTTTGAGGATCTTCTGGGAGACGGCGGTCAATACGGACTTCAACTGTCTTACCGGGAACAGCCCTCTCCGGACGGGTTAGCACAAGCCTTCCTGTTGGGCGAGGAATTTATTGGAGACGACACCTGTGCCATGATTTTAGGAGACAATATTTTTTATGGCGCCGGTATGAGTCAGATGCTCAAGAGCGCTGTGGAAAAGGCACAGGAAGGAATCGCCTCCATCTTCGGCTACTACGTCAGCGACCCGGAACGGTTCGGGATCGTAGAGTTTGACGAAAACGGAACTGTCATTTCCGTAGAGGAAAAGCCCCGCCACCCCAAGAGCAACTACTGCATCACCGGCCTGTACTTCTACGACAACCGGGTAGTGGAGTACGCCAAGCAGGTAAAACCCTCCGCCCGGGGGGAACTGGAAATCACTGACCTGAACAGGCGCTACCTGGAGGATGGCACCCTGAACGTCAAGCTGCTGGGTCGAGGTTACGCGTGGCTAGACACTGGGACGATGGACTCACTGGCTGAGGCCACTGACTTTGTCCGCACCATCCAGAAGTGGCAGGGCATTGAGATCTCTGCTCCGGAGGAGATCGCTTACATAAACCAATGGATTTCCCGCCAAAAGCTGCTGGAGGCTTCGGAACGCTACGGAAAATCTCCCTATGGCGAACACCTCCGCAAGGTGGCCGCCGGAAAGATTCGATACAAATGAACGCAAAAAAAACGATAATTGTCACCGGTGGTGCCGGCTTTATCGGTGGCAACTTTGTCCACTACATGCTCCGCACCCATCCTGACTACCGGATCATCTGCTTGGACTGCCTCACCTACGCCGGAAATCTCGAAACCCTGGCTGCGGTGATGACCCACCCCAATTTCCAGTTTGTGAAAGAGTCCATCTCGGATCGAAACGCGGTCTACGACCTGTTCGAGGCAGAGCATCCTGATCTGGTCATCAACTTCGCCGCCGAGTCCCATGTGGATCGCAGCATTGAAAATCCGTCCATCTTTCTGGAGACCAATGTGATGGGAACCCAGGTACTGTTGGACGCCTGCCGGAAGTATGGAAACATCCGGTTCCATCAGGTGTCCACCGACGAGGTGTACGGAGACCTGCCTTTGGATCGACCGGATCTCTTTTTTACAGAGGCGACTCCCATCCACACCTCCAGTCCCTACTCTGCTTCTAAAGCAGCGGCAGACCTGCTGACCCAGGCCTACCATCGGACCTTTGACCTGCCGGTAACCATCAGCCGGTGCAGCAACAACTACGGTCCCTACCACTTCCCGGAAAAGTTAATCCCCCTGATGATCGCTAATGCGCTGAACGAAAAACCCCTTCCGGTGTACGGGGAAGGCTGCAACGTCCGGGATTGGCTGTACGTAGAGGATCACTGCCGCGCCATCGACCTGATCATCCACGACGGGCGGATTGGTGACGTGTACAACGTCGGTGGTCACAACGAGATGAAGAATATCGACATCGTAAAGCTGATCTGCCACACCCTGGACAAGCCGGAATCCCTCATCATTCATGTGGCGGATCGAAAGGGTCACGATATGCGCTACGCTATCGACCCTACTAAGATCCACAGTGAGCTGGGCTGGCTGCCAGAGACCAAGTTCTCCGAAGGCATCCAGAAAACCATTGCGTGGTACTTGGCAAACCGCCCCTGGTGGGAACATATCCTCTCCGGGGACTACCAAAACTACTACCGGAAAATGTATGGGAAGC
>CALLZZ010000408.1 GCA_937858235.1 uncultured Clostridia bacterium | reverse complement strand
GCGGTCAAGTCTGGCTTCATCGTACTCGGTGATTTTCCAGACCAGCACGGGAGCGCTGGAGCCCTCCTTCTTTTCTACGGTGAGGTAACTGCCGGACTGGCTTCCCTTGAACAGAAGCTGGTAGTCTGGGATAGTCGCTTTACCCACATACACCGCACCAGGGCATCTCTGTACCATCTGTGAAATCGACAGGTTACTGCCATAGGCTAAGTAGTATTTTTCTTTCATATCGTATCATCCTTTCCGAAGGGTTCACCCTCCTACCACCTTAAGACCGCCGAAGCGGTCGGAAGGGGGCCTGAGGCTAAATCCTTCAAGCAGCGTTTCTCCCATGCCTGAATGCGGTGTCGCCATCCAGATTCTTGGTAAGAAGATTTCTTGCAGTTTCAAATTCATCTCCGATAAAACCGAGGCGGAGAAGCCAAGTGCGCATGGCGTATTTGGGGTTCTCGACCTGCGGTTCTTTCGGGCTGGCGGTCTTGACCATCATCGCCATCTGGCTCAGTGCGAGGCAAAGCTGGATGTAGCTTTTCAGTTCCCCCGCATGAAGTCCGCCCCTGCGCTCTGCGGAAGGGTTAGCGAACTGGAAGCATCTGAACTCGACTGTACCGTGTGTAAAGCTTGCATGGTAGTTGAGCATATGGTAGCGGCTACTGTTGTAGTGCCCGTTCCGGCTTTCGTAATCGTAATCGGCGTACCAGATGTCTGCGAAAGCATCCATCGTCTTGGGCTTTCTGCGGTTCAGGCGCTTGAGAAAATCCTGGTCGACCGTCCGGCAGTAGCGATTGATTCTGCTCTGGTCGAGCCGGAGGGCAGAAATCAGAAGGCTCTCATGGCTTGCCATGATGTTGGCGAGGTTTCTGAGGCTCTGGGGGCTGTGGTCGCCCAAGCCAATGTGGATGTGAACTCCGCACATATGGGCGGGGTCGCTTTTCGCTCCGGCATGGCGGAGGTTGCGGATGATTTCCTGCAGGTCGCTGATGTCGCTATAGTGTAGAATGGGGGTTCCCAACTCTGCCTTCTCGTCATCGCAGGCTGCCTGGATGCTCACATCCCTGGTGATTTTCCACTCTCTGCCTTGGCTGTCCTTGCAAGACCAAGCATGGTAACCGCCGCCAATGTAGCGAACCGTCTGCTCGGTCCCAAAGTAGGCTGCGATGGTTCTGCAGGCTTTCTCTCTGGTGATGTTGTACATCTCCACCTCAACGCCGATGGTCTGGTTCTTCATGGCTTCAATCTGGATTCTGGTCTTTTCATTCATAATATGTACCTTCCTTTCGGTTCTTAGCGATGTATGTTTTCCCTTTCGGTAGTGACATATTCGCTCTAAAAGCACATATTATCAAGTGAATTCTGCACCATAATCCGCACAAATATGAAGCCCAAATACTGTGTATATTACGGGCGTTTTATTCATCCTCCAAAGCCTGTGCGGCCGATTTTTTCGCCGCCCGTTTCGCTTTTTGGTCAGCCTTGAATTTGTCTGCAGCCTCATCGGTGCGGAAAGCAGCGTACCCTTTGAGACCAGCCATCAGCGCATTGCGGTATGCTTTTGCTTCTGCGCCGCCAAGCCCCAGCTGGATCAGCCAGGTGCGAAAATAGTATTTTTCATTTTCTGGTCTAAGTTCCTTGGGGCTGATCCGCTTGGCCTCCTTGGCCTTGTTCACCATGATAGGAACAAGGTAGCTGAAAGCCCGGTCCTTATCGGAATCGCCCGTGCTGGCAAAAGTTAAGGTGACCTTCTCATCATCAAAGGCGATTCCCTTACTTTCGTGTTCGGCACACAGGGCGAGAAATGCAGTCCTGTCCGCTGGTGGGTTGTTTTCCAAGCACTCCACCAAAGACTCGCTGACCGCAAAACATGGTGCGCCCACCGCCTTATTTAAAAGGTATTGTTTACTGTGAACCATGAAAGCCAAACGCTTCATGCCATCCACATCCATATTCAGAAGCGGAACAGAAATGGCGAGTTCCGTAATCTCACGGTCGAGAAATCCCTCTGTTTCCAAATGTTCTCTCAATGCGGCTTCTCCTTCCTCCGACTCCGAAGTAACTGCTCCGGCTCGGTTTATGATGTAATTGCCTACAGCGTAGGCAAAAGTCGGGGGACCCATATAGTGGATCTCTTCCCCCGTAAATGCGGCGATGGACTTTGCCAGTTTCTTGCGGTCGGTTGCGTTTGTCTGAATAAACATGGTATGTACCTCCTCGTTTTGGTACTACCATATATCACTCTAAACCAATGAAATAGCAAGACAATTCTGCATGAAATCCATCTTTATTTTTGATCATTTCCAGCCACCCAGGCAATCCCGGAAAGGACAAAATAGACGCAGGGCAGGGCCACACCGTTTCCCCACATCTTATACTCGGCAGCATCAGAATAAGGTGCTTTCAGCCACTTGGCGATTTGTTTTCTGGTCTTAGGCTTCTTGGAAGGGTCGGTCAGCCGCCGGAAAGTTTCAAAGACACTCTCCCAGCGTTCGATTTCCGCTTCGGAAGGATTCTCCGTCCCAAGGTCGCTGCACCACCAATCAGCAAATCCCTGAAGCCGCGCACATTCCGTGGGGGTCAACCTGCGAACAGTGTATCCCGTCAAGGTCGCTCCTGGGCCTTTAGCAACCAATGTGGGGGATAGTTCTTCTTCCACAGACGGGGAGAATTGGGCATTTGCCCCCTGGTTGAAAGCGGAACGGTCAATACCGTAGCACGGCTCATTGATGATAGCGGCATCTTTATAGTCCCTGGAAAGCAGGGTAGGTGCCTGCTCCTTGGACACCTGGGTATAGAAGCCTGTGGTCATAGCATAGACTGCATGGCGGTCTACGGTATTCAATGTGAAGGACACATCCTTATTCACACCATCGCCTTGAGGACCATTTTTGTCCTCACGACCAATCATGGAACCCTGCAGAGCATAGCTTTCCACGATGGCGATGCCACCCTGGTTGCAGGTGGGGTTGCCACCTGCACGGTCAATGGTACGGGATGTATCCGCTTCATACACACCGCTGTGGGGATTGTCGGATTTCATGGCGTTGCTGTCTTTGGAGCAGATGCCGTAGGCCTTCGGCACAAAGACCGTCTGGTCATTGTTGCAGGAAAGGGTCGCCGACTTATCCTCTTGGATGAGCGCACCCTTGCCACCGCCCTCGCAACCGCTACGGATTTTAAGCGTCTTTGGGGACTCCACCACAAAAGGCTGATTATTACCGCCCATTCCATAGGTAGCGGAAACAGTCTGTGCTTTTTCCAGCGGACCCGTGTATCTGGTATCCTGGGAGTGATTTTCAAATACCAGCGGAGGGTGATGAGATTCCGCACGGAGGGTACAGGTGACCTCATGGGTAACATCCATACGGTTACCGCCCTGGTCGTTCAGGACGATACCGTTTCGCCCGGTACTCATCCCACAGTTCACGCCCAGGGTCGCACTCACATCCCCAGTCAGATCTCCATTGTACCCGTCGAAGGCAGAGGCTGCCTGCTGGCCTGTCGCTCCAACGCCAGACGCAGAACCTCTGGCAGTTCTTTGCCACGAGCGGAAGCTCTCCGCAGAATACCCAGACAGGCCTTCGGACTCAAATAGTATTTCTCCGGCACTCCCACCTGCAAAATCTGCGACAAGGTAGATTCTGCGTCTTCGCTGGGGGACTCCCCAATATTGTGCATCAAGAGTTCGGTACGCAACGCTCCATCTGTCTCCCATGTATAGGTCGGCGTAGGGCCATCGGTTCTTTTCAGGCATAGGCACCTCGGCCCCCTCGCAGACAACGCCGATGACCGCTTCGAGGACTGCTTTGAAGTCTTCGCCTTTATTTGAAGAGAAGGCGCCAGGGACATTCTCCCAGCAAATCCATCTCGGATATCTTCCATTGGTCTTACACCTCATTTCTTTAATAATTCGTATCGCCTCATAAAAGAGGACAGATTGTTTCCCCTCTAATCCGGCACGGCGGCCGGCGATGGACATATCGGTACAGGGTGAACCGAATGTAATAATATCTACGGGTTCAATCTCCCCACCATTCATCTGGGAGATATCACCGTAATGTTTCATAAACGGCAGTCGCTTGGAAGTGACCATGATTGGAAACGGCTCTACTTCTGATGCCCATACAGGGGTGATGCCGGAAAGCAATCCACCCAGCGGAAAGCCGCCAGACCCATCAAACAGGCTGCCCAGAGTCAGATTATTATTCACGATGCTCCACCTCCGAGTACGGGATCTTCACGTTATCCCGCAAAAGAAACACACCGTCACTGCCGCCAACTCTCTCAATGTAGCGCCGCACAATGACATCAGCAAACTTCTCATCCAGTTCGATGCCATAACAGATACGGTTTGTGTCCTCGCAGGCAATCAGCGTAGAGCCGGAGCCTAGGAAGGGATCCAGAACAATGCAGTTGCTCATGCAGGAGTTCTGAATTGGATACGCCATCAGTGCCACAGGCTTCATGGTCGGATGATCCTTGGAGGACTTGGGGCGGTCATACTCCCAAATGGTCGTCTGCTTGCGGTCGGAATACCACTGGTGCTTGCCGCCCTGCTTCCAACCGAACAGGCACGGTTCATGCTGCCACTGATAGGGGGAA
>CALLZZ010000407.1 GCA_937858235.1 uncultured Clostridia bacterium | reverse complement strand
AAGCCAGCCGCAGTTCAGGCCGTCGCCTTTTGAGCTCTTATAAACCAGAGCTCTGTGTGCTTGGGGAGTAGTGTCAAATTAAGCACAGAAGAAAAATCTTAATGTCAGAAGCCATGAGAACCTCACGCCATTAGGGATCGGCGGTCCCATATTGCGAAGCAACAAGGTTCTCTCAGCCGTCAAAATCTTTGATTTTGTAAACGGCGTGAGGTTCTTATTTTTGTGCCATTAAGAATACCGGCATAGGAAAAGAGGTGTGTATTTGAAACAGTTCCATAATACCATTTTACGAGGCGACATCTACTACGCAGATTTAAATCCAACAGTCGGCTCGGAACAGGGTGGCGTTCGACCCCTTGTCATATTGCAAAACAATGTTGGAAACCGCTACAGTCCCACCGTGATTGCCGCCGCCATTACCGCGAAGCCGAAAAAGCCGCTCCCCACCCATGCAAGCATCGGTCATGCCTGCGGCCGCCTGAAGGAGTCCTTTGTGCTTCTGGAGCAGATACGCACCATAGACCGCAGCAGGCTTCGGGAATATGTCGGCAGGCTGGATGAACAGGAAATGCAAAAAATTGACGAGGCACTGGCAATCAGCGTCGGGCTGGCTCCGGCGCCTATTTTATCAGGGAGGGAAACGCCATGACAAACGCACAGGTATCCGATAATCTGATGTACGCTGCCGCCCTGCAGCAGCTCACACGGCTTGCAGCCGTCAAGGGCATGACCAACAAGGAGCTTGAACAGGTTAAAAAAGACTTGGAACGCAGGCTGCGCCCCACCATCATCGCGCCCTGCTGAGTCCCGGAATTGTTTTCTGAATATTATCAACTATTCAGTAGCTATATGCCGGGAGGTGTGGTAGTGTATGTCGTTGAAAGGAGGGAAAAAAGATGTATCAACCCAATTCAACATCGGCGGAAGCGCCTAAAATCACATTGATACAGGCGCGAAAGCCGGAAACGGCAAAGCTCCGTGTGGCGGCATATGCCCGTGTGAGCAGTGATTCGGAGGATCAGCAGAACTCCTACATCGCACAGGTGGATTATTACACCCGGCATATCGCCGCACAGGAGAGCTGGGAACTGGCGGACATTTATGCCGACGAGGGCATCTCCGGCCTTGTGGCAAGCAAGCGGGATGAATTCAACCGGATGATTCAGGATTGCCGGGACGGAAAGATCGACCGCGTCCTCGTCAAATCCATATCCCGTTTCGCGAGAAACACCAAGGAATATATCCAGTATGTGCGGGAGCTTTTACGGCTGGGCATCTCCATCCACTTTGAAAAGGAGAACATCGACACCGGCAAAATGACGTCGGAGCAGATTGCCACCATCTACGGCGCTTTTTCACAGATGGAGTCACAGAACCACTCAAACAATA
>CALLZZ010000406.1 GCA_937858235.1 uncultured Clostridia bacterium | reverse complement strand
GAGAAAAAATTCATAGTGACGGCGTGAAGTACGGAGCGATCCCCGGGGAGGGGGTGATGCCCCCATCCTTGCAAGACCACGCGTAAAGTCCTGCATGCTGTCAAGAATAGGAATGGGCGTCAAGCTTCCAATTAGAAGGATCATTTTCACTGAAACCGAAAAGTTTGACGGTGAAGAATTCAGGCTTCTAACGTCCCAGGAGGTCAAGCAGATAGCCGGCAGGGCAGGCCGCATAGGGATTTACGACATCGGCTATGTTGCCAGCATGAACAGCGATATAGATTTTGTAGCAAACAGGCTTGAATCAGACGACGCTGAGATAGACCAGGTGATCGTCGGACCCGGCGAAGCCCTGCTGAAAGTCAAGGGGCTGCCGCTGAAAGAGAAAATTGCGCTTTGGAGCACGAGGGAGGAAAAACTGGGTTACTACCGGAAAAAAGACGTCCGGGATTATATCCTGATACTCGACAAATTAAAGCCCTATCAGCTCGAAGAAGCTATGGAATGGCGCCTGATGGCGCTCCCGTTCGACGTAAACAACGACAAACTCCTGACGCTGTTTTTGAAATATGTCGAGGAGTGCTTTGTAATAAAGGCGCAGGAATTGAGCAAGCCTGATCCGGATGCTCACGGGCTTTCGTTTTATGAAGAGTACTACCTGAAAATTAATTTGTACTATTCGTTTTCGAAGGCTGTGAATCTCGCCGTTGACGAAAACTGGGTGCATCAATCGAGAAAGCGTGCTTGCGAGGAAATCAACGCGCTTTTATAAGCGGAGGCTTTCAGAATAAAGAGGCTCGGGCCATTTTGAGTCGGGGCTTTGGGCTCCGCCTGTCATTCTTTTATGACAGGGGAACATGGAAATGCTGCAAATCACAAAACAGGAATATTGTTCTCAAAATATTAGCTCATGGCCGGATGCAATTTCTCAACCATGAGCTGTTTTTATATAGATAGAAGAAAAAGGATGCCATATTTGTTTTGTAACGCGGCATATCTTTATGTTCCCAATTTTCAGCAGATGACCAGCTTATGGCCATCATACAAGAAAGAGAAACAATTACATCCGGCGGAACCCTGCCGATAGCCCAATATATGCATGCCTCTTATTCGCTCGTATTGGTAGGAGCTGAGACGCCGGTCGAGGGAGTCGTTGGTGTGAGCACACACCAGGTAACCGTCTCTGTCTTTATCCGTGATGATGAGCGTGTGGAAAAAGCTGCCGTCGTCCCGCCCGAGCTGTATCAGGTCGCCCGGTAGCAGCCCATCCAGCCCGGTCTCCTCACAAACAGGGCCAGGTCCGCGGTTTCCCGTAAGGAAATTATACAGGTATTGCACTCCTGACCACGCGGGGGCGCGGTCGCTGGATGAGAGATAGTACCAGCCGAACGTCTTGGTAAAGTTCATGGCGCATGTGCCGGCGTAGACACACTGGGATATGTAGTTGGTACAGTCGCCGCCGATACCCTTAAAATTGTAAAACAGCGGGTTGCGCCCCAGCGCCCAGCGCCGCGCGTACTGCACCGCGTGCTCCCTGTTGTAGGGGCGCAGTCCCTTTCCATTCTGTTGCGGCATACGTAACATCCCCCATTAAATAATACACCATGCTATGCGCCAAGACTAGAAAGGGTGATACCGGCTATTACCCAATTATTTTCACGAGTACACGATTGTCCCGTCTGCCATCAAACTCGAAATAGAAAAGCTTCTCCCACGTGCCGAAGTCCAGACGGTCGTTTGTGATGGCGGCCACACTTTCCCGACCCATGATTATGCGCTTGAGGTGGGCGTCAGCGTTGTCCTCATAGCCGTTGTGGTCGTACTGGCTGTAGGGTTTCTCCAGTGCCAACGCCTTTCCAGCCAGTGCTCATAATTTCTGTGCAGACCGCTTTCGTCATCGTTGATGGGCGCGCTGGCGCACAGCTGGCGCCAATACACTTGGCAAACTCCGGTTGTCTGCCGATTGCAAGCAGTGGACAAATTTTCATGGTTGATCTTCCTTTGGGTCAAATGGATTGGGTTCGTTGGTTTTATGCATACCGTTGATACCGTTGCAATCGTTGGTTGTCGTTATATTTTGCATTGTTCATCAACGGCTGGTTTATATCTAGAGAAAAAACATGTTTTCCTCCACCACCTCCGTTTTTTGCTCTACTGTGAGTAATTCCATCATAAGTGAAAAGAGGCCCCTCCAACGCTTTTACCTTACTGATCAATTTTCGGGTTGTAGGAGCCAGCGTTGCTTTGGCTATGTACCTACCTGCATTCATCAACTCTGACATGCTGCCGCTCCACTGGTCATCTGGGGACTGTTCGAGCAGCTTCTTAATGGTCTTTACAACTGCGTTGTCTTGGTACGCCAGCTTTGCCGATTGCTTTTCCAACCAATCAGCGTCACCTTGCATTTCCCAGCGGCAAGTCTCTTTGTTAAACTTGACAATTTTGTCCTGGCTCTCAATGTCACGACCAATAATAGAGAGAGTGGCGTTCTCGTCTGATCTGACCACACGGTCAAGAACAATGGATGTATCCAGCGCCCCCATAATTCCATTGGTGCCACGGATCCTGTTAAAGGGGTCCCCATCGTCACCCATCTTGCGTAGGTGATGTAGAAGCAGGACACAGAGGCCGTGCGCGTCTGCAAATGTCTTGAGCGGGGTCATGGCCTTATAGTCTGCTGCATAAGCCCCATCCCGCCCAATTGCTGCCGACCGTACCTTTTGCAGGGTGTCAATACATAAAAAGCTTGTCCATGTACGCCACCAGGTCATCCCGGCGGAAATACCGGGCATGTCTCTGCTTCGCGCCTTTGATCACGCCGTCCCGAGCCATTTTTGCTATGACCTCCGGGTTGCGCCGCAGCAGCAACCCGGCTTCCGCGCAGTCGCAAATCACCGGCAGAACTGAAGGAGAAGGAAACCGCCGTCCAGCTCCAGCTTGGCCAGGGTCTGGTTTTGCTGGTGGAGGGCGGATATGCCCAGCGCACTGTAAACCTTTATCGCTCCACCATTCGGCAGATCATGCGCCGTGCCGTGGGCCGTGTGATTCCAACCAACCCGGAGGAACAAGTGCACCTTGCAGCAGTAGGCCGCAGGGAGGAATCGCGCTGCGCTCTGACTGCAGAGGAACAAGGATGGATATGGGACACCCCACACCGTGCCCAGCCCGTAGCAGTTATTATGATGCTCTCAGGCTTGCGGCGTGGAGAGTTGGCTGCGCTCACCTGGAATGATGTAGATCTGACCGCCCGAACCATTGCAGTCAATAAGACGATTGAGTATAGCTGCAATGGGGTTCCATCTCTTCGGCACGTCACAAAGAGCGCTGCCGGCATGCGCGTGGTGGATATTCCGCAAAAGCTGGCTGATTATATGGCCCATATGCCACAGGACAATGTTCTTGTTATTCACACGTCAGCGGGTAAAGTAATGACCCCATCAGCCTAGACAAAGCTGTGGAGGTCTTATATGAGAGAGTTAAATATTAAATACGGAACGCGCACCCCTGCCGATCTGGAGCAAATAAAGTCAAGCAAGCCGGGGCCGAAAGTGTTTGATATGACCATCCCGCCGATTACGCTTCATTGGCTCCGGCATACGTTTTTTACGCTGCTGTACCTGTCCGGCGTCGATGTGGTTCAGGCCTGTGCACAGATGGGGCATGCCGACGTGTCTACCACATTGAAGATTTACACGCACCTCGATAGCATACACAAACGAAAATCTGTAGACAAGCTGGACGCATACCTTGAGGACCACGGATAAGCTGTGGGCAAGTCAAATGTCAGTCAAAAACGCTTGTTTTCGTTGTTATAACGGAACTTTGGCGGGGTGTCCGGGGTTCGAATCTCCGCTGGGTCACCCAAAAGACCACCGAGAACAAATGTCCTCGGCGGTTTTTAGCTAAGAGATGCACTGTGTGCATCTCTTAGCCTATTAGGCAAGGCTTTTGTGAACGGGTTAGAATGCTGCTATTTGCCTAAGATTGCACTTAACCAGCGTTGAGCGATAAAAGTCATACCATCTCGATTGGGATGAACACCGTCAACGGCAGGATACGGTTCCTCGCCCAGCGTAGCAACGTGACAGCCAGCGGCTGTGGCTTCCTTGCAGATGATTGTGTTATAGGTAGATATAGGGTTGCAACCCTCTACATTAAAAAAAGGTGGAATATCATGGTTAACCTGTCGACCCTGCAGCAGTGTAGCGCACCATATTTCAGCACTAGGATATAAAGTGGTTAGCTTGGAGAGCATCTGCCGGTAGGCCTTGGTGAAATTTTTCCGTGGTACGCTGAACCCCCAGTCGTTTCCGCCGAGGTTGACCAAGATCACATCAGGGGTTCCGTTCTGGCTCAGGGCGCTGGTGCGGTGATCTGAACAGCCGGCGGTGGGGCGGGTGCCGTAGACTGTGCTGCCGGAGTAGGAATTATTAGTTCCGAGGATTCCGCCAAGACCGTTGATGACCTGCATCCACCAGGTATCGTTGACGGAGGTCACGCCGGTTATTTTTTGAAAACAGGGCTCGTAAAAGACGGCTGCGGCAAGGGTGTAGCCCTCATAAGTGCTGATGGAGTCACCCAGCACAGAAAAGAGTTTCCCAGAATAAGCGTTCATAGTGTTCCTTCTTTCTAAAAAAGATGCTGCACCTATTTTACTGTAAAAATGCCGCAGATTCAATGTTGTTTTTTGCGAAACGGTGGCAGGTCAATAAAGAGATGTTACTTGCAAGGATAGAAGGTGTGTGCTATAATTTATTATTGTATGATGATTGCATTTGTTCAGCACATAGAACCAAGTCCGGCTGAATGAATCTGATCACCACAGTAAGATCATTTTTAGAAGGGATGAGTACCAATGTCCGGACATTCCAAATGGCATAATATTCAAAAAACCAAAGGTGCAGCTGACGCAAAGCGTTCTGCCGCCTTCACCAAAATTGCGCGTGAGATCATTGTCGCTGTAAAGTCAGGCGGCGGCGGGGATCCGAAGAATAACGCAAGGCTGGCAACCGTAATTACAAAAGCGAAGGCAGTAAATATGCCGAAAGACAATATCAAGCGTACAATTGATAAGGCGCTGGCGTCCGGCAACGGAGACAGCTACGAAAACCTGCAGTATGAAGGATATGGTCCTTCTGGCGCAGCGGTTATTGTAGAGGTTCTTACGGATAACCGGAATCGTACCGCCCCCAATATTCGTCACCTGTTTGATAAATATAATGGTAACCTTGGCGCTACCGGATGTGTTTCTTGGTCTTTCGATCGCAAAGGGCAGATTGTCATCGATAACGAAGAAGCGGAGTTGGATGAAGATGCTGTCATGATGGATGTGCTGGAGGCTGGCGCAGATGACTTGGTCAATGAAGGCGAAGTTTTTGTGGTCTACACGGATCCGGAAGCGCTGTCTGAAGTGGTGGAAGCGCTGGAGACCAAAGGCTATACATTTGAATCCGCAGAAGTGGCATTGGTTCCTCAAAACACGATCAAGCTGACTGATGAGGGCGATATCAAGAATATGGAAAAGATGATTGATATGCTTGAGGAAGACGATGACGTCCAGAGCGTCTGGCATAACTGGGATCAGGACTAAAAACC
>CALLZZ010000405.1 GCA_937858235.1 uncultured Clostridia bacterium | reverse complement strand
TCCCAATGGCTTTTCTATACCTTCGCGAAATTGCGAACTTTATTGTACTCTATCCTCATGAGTTTAATGTCCTATATGTGTTTTACCAAATGTTAGTGAAAGAAAATAAGTCATCGCTGTATTTTTCCTTTTGTGTATACACGGGAATAAGTCCATGGTTAGAAGTTGAGTGAGCGAGATTGATGTCATTTTCAAAATAAAACGGAACGGTTGGATAGGCTGAATATCTTTGCCGATTACAATCAGAGGAATATGTCCATAGTGAATTTAATGAGTATTATCCGTGGCGGAAATATGTCTCTATGGCAAGGTTTAAATCTTACCGCATCCGTTGCCTCCGTACCCTGCCGTGGAATATAATTAAAGGAATACAACTTTAATTACCACACTGCAAGACCTTTTGGATCATTAGAAATTAATAAACCACATGGTGTGTAAATGCTGAATCCTCCTCTAAAACATGGGTGTTAATGACTTGGCTGCCAGCATACATTAAGTATTTGACTCCGCTTGCCACAGCCATCTCTTCGGCGGCTGCCTGCTTTGCCTTAACCACGGTATCGTCGATCTTGTTGTCTCCTTTGACCTCGATCAGCTGATAAGAACCGTCTACCATCTTCGCAAGGAAGTCAGGATAATACTGACGTATTCTGCCAGATTCGGGGTCGTAGTAGTGTATGGAGAGATCGCCTTGGTTGGATGTGAACATTCCCGTAAAATAGACCTCCTTGACCTTACCGCTCGTGATGTACTGCATAAAGCATTCCTTCTCCGGGATGGAGTCGAAACAGTAGGTGTCGGCGTGGAAGCTCTTATTAAGCTGCTCCGGCGTGAAGCCCGGATAACGGTTTGTAAGCACGAGGTCATCCTTGGCGGAAAACTCGTAGTAACCGGCATCCTTCGGCTCACGCAGCAATACCAGTTCCTTGTCCTCAGTCTTCAGTTCTGAGGTGATGTCAAAGAGCGCCTGAAACACAGCTGGGATGATATAGTCATCCAGGACAGCGTTATAGCGGTTGACCGCCTCAAGAACCGTGTCGATTCCATCCACGGATTCGCGGAGGATTCTCGCGGCAAGGATACACGAAATGTTCAGATAACGAGCAATTTCTCCCGCGAGGGAAAACTCGCTGAACTTCATGTTCTCCTGGAGATAGTCGATGTTCTTTTCCTTTACTGTGGTATCGCGGGCAAGGCTGTCACGCTCGTACATGATGCTGGCGTACTTGGAAAGGTCAGCATTCACCAGATTGAAGTCCACAGGCTCGGAGTATTCCTTTTCGTGCAGCGTGTACTCATGCCATACACGCTTGAGGGTAATCGTCCTCGGTGGCGGCAGAACACGCACCTGGTATTTGTGGCGGTCGGCATTGGACGGATTCTTGATGTCCTTGATCTCCATATTGAAGTTTTTATGAAGTTCATCGTCCAGGGTGTCGTAGTTTTCTTTGGACAGGAACACCGTAGCCGTCAGACGCTCGTCTGTGATTGCACGAAGGCAGCGCATCGTAGCTTGGAGTACGAATATCTTCGACTTCGGACTGCGGAAAAGCGCCACGCCAAACAGAGAGCGACAGTTCCACCCTTCCTTGCCTTTCTCAACGAGGATAATAAATTGCTTTTCGTTGCCTTCCGTACCAGGCATGTCAAGGTTGTTGAAATTCCTGATGTCATCGTTCTTTGTGTATTTCACATCGCCGACGTTCAGAAGAATCTTCGATGCCGGGATTCCAAGTTTAGCGAGTATCTTCTCAAGTGCGGGTTTTACCTCCGTGGCCGCTTCCTCCACGCCTGCTGCGTAGATGGCAAGTTTTGGATTCAGTCCTTCGTAGGTCTGACCACCGTACCTCTCCCAGAATGTGGTTATCACGGCGGTAAGAAATTCATCGCTCTTGACGTTCTCAAAACCAAGCGGGTCAGCATCCTTTAAGAAGCCGTTCCAGATGGATTCACGCAGACCATAGGCATAGATCACCTCCGGAAGAAGCTGATTCTTGACATACGGTGTGCCAGTGTAATTATAGCAAGCCACAATGGAGGTATTCGCTGCAAGCAAGTTGATGGTATCACGAAGGCTTGTCTTATTCGCTTTGCTCGATCTGATTTGCTTTTCGAGGTCTGCTCCGAAGAGGTGATGCGCCTCATCAACATACACGCCGAGTTGCGGAAGACGACAGAGCTTCTTGAAACGTTGGTTATCCATCAGCGTGGTATCATCCCAAGCATCATTATCATCTTCATCGCTACCTGTACCATAGACAGCGGAAAGCAAAGAACCAGAGCCGCTGAAAAGAGTCTCTGCTGCAGATGTTTCCTTACGCTTTTTCTTTACGATGATTTTCTGCGTGTTCGAGATGATGATATTAAAATCAGAATCATCGATCGTGTGCAAAATAGTTCCAGTTTCGTCTAGGAAGTGAAACTTTATATTTGAATCAAGCACACGGGCATACTCCGGTGGCACGACCTTCGTCTTATCAAAGGTCATGATTTCACGGAGCGACTGAAGGACGGTCTTGTCCGGCGCAAACACGAGGGCGTTGTGACAGAAGCGCTGATCCCTCGGATACTTCTTCGCAAGCAAAAACTCATAGAAGATGCAGGTGGCCATGAGGATGGTTTTGCCAAGTCCCATCGTGAGGGCATAGATGTAGTTCGGATAGTTCTCACGGTATTTCTTCATCTGCTTAAAGAGCGTGTCGGTCTGCTTTTCGCTCGGAGCATCAAAGAGACGAATCTGACCGCCTTTATCGATGGAATAGTATGATGCATCGGAGAAGCGGTCTCTCTTATGACGCCAGTCATCGAACATCTCATAGACCTGCTTGTTGTTCATGAATTCCTTCACAAAGACATACATCTCCAACGCCTCAAACTGCGGCTTACGCAAAAAGGCGTGGGGATTCTCTTCGTTATCGTTGTATGCGAGGAATTTTCTTGTAAGGTCATTATAACGGGAACGAATCTTTCCGCGGTTTGTGGAGTAGTAGTACCACAACTGCTGATTAAAGGCTAAGTCCGATTCGAAATTTACAGCCATTTAAATCACCTCCACTTCCAGCGACTCGGATAGCAGGTCTGTTATCTTGACTTTAATCGTGCCGGAACCATCCGGGATGTCGTAGATGCCCTTTACCATCTCGTTTTTGCCGGGGACATCGGTCACGGTCGGCTGCATGACTACGCCATCGTAGTTCCAATCAATCATGATGGAATCAACCAGCTGGCGCCAATCCTCCACGTACTCCTTCTGAAGAGAAAGTTTCTGCAACAAGTTCATCGGGTAGAAAGCGCGGATTACCAGCTTATCACCTTCACGGACGATTTCCGCCTCGGAGTCGCGCTTTAACTGAATATCCGCCTTATCACGGAGAATATCCACGATTTGGACATCAATCTTATAGTCGGAAAGTTCCTGTTCCAGCGCGCCTTTGAGGTCAGGCTCGTGTCCCATGCAGACGATGGTTATCCGCTCCACGGGTTGATTCGGATTCTCCTCCTTACGCTTCTCGTATGTCTTGTACGGAAGATTGGCAAGAAGCTCCTTTAAGTCAGCTTTGGTAGCGATGCGATTGACGGGCATGATTTTAACCATTCTGCCGTCCAGCTCGCCGTCCCAGACATCGCTCTGCGGGAACGGCTGGATTTCCAAGGCGGCAATCAGCAGGTCGCGAGCTTCCACAGGATTACGAAAGAAGTCATAGTTATTTACGTTGTAGACCTCAAAGCCCGTGTACTTCACGTCCTCCTCCAGAGACGAGGTATCCATGCCCTTTGCCTTAAAAAAGTCGATAACTTTACTACGGTCTTCAGCACTCAGTTCGGTATCTCCGCCTGCACTTGCCGCAGCGAGGTAAAGGGCGGATTCCTCCGCAACCGCCGAAAGCTGTGGCTTTACCATCTCGTAGGTCACAGGCTTATGAACGGGCTTCAGTTCTTCCGCTACGGATAGCAGTCGTTTGGTAGTGGTTTGGATAGCGCCGAGGTTGATATCCGCACCAATAAAGCGTCTGCCGAGCTTCATGGCTACAGCTTGTGTTGTGCCACTACCCATAAAGCAGTCAAAGACAATGTCTCCTGGATTGGTAGAAGCACGTATCAGTTTCATTAGTAATTCTTCTGGTTTTTGAGTCGGATAATCTGTTCTTGTTGATGATGCTTGATTTTCAATATCAACAAAGAAATAGTCACTCGCAGACTTTCCAGGACGTAGATAGTCTCTTACAACCCATTCTGGATGAGTTATTTCATATTCTGGACTTACATCCTTTGCACTCCGTATTGGGCTTCCTGTAATATTTCTTCCGCAGAGGCGGTATTTACCATGTTCGTCTTCAAGCTTATATTTTTTTATTGTTGATTCAGATAATGGTTCCATCACCATTTCATCATCCCAATTAAACACGGGCATCTGATCTTTTTTGTAAAATAGGATGTCGTCATGCGTTCTCTTCCAGGTAGATTTAATTGCACTACGCGTTGAATATGCCCAAACCAATGAATTGAGATGATTGTCAGCACCAAACACCTCATCCATTATTGCTCTAAGATAATGAACTTTGTGGTAATCACAGTGCAAATAAATTGCACCTTTATCAGAAAGCAATTCACGCATTATTATAAGTCTTTCATACATGAACTGTAGGTATTCATCGTTCGTCCAAATGTCTCCGTACTGCTTTTCCTCAAACGAAGAGCTGTCGCTCGTAGCTTTGCCGATGCCTTTAAGGTCAATTTTCTTTTTGTAATCAGCTTTACTATCAAATGGAGGGTCGATATAAATGAGGTCAATTTGCCCGCGGTACTCCTTCAGCAGGTGGCTCATGACCTGGAGATTATCTCCCCAGAAAATCTTGTTTATCCAACCGTTCTTCTCTTCGCCGTAAGATTCCCGTAGCTGTGCAGGATAATACTGCGTGGAACGGTAAGGACGCTTGCCCGTCCAGCGAAGTTCAGGGAAGCCCTTGATCGTGGGTCTCTGTTCAAATTCAAAAGTAAGCTGCTCATCCATTGTGGTTATCCTCCGTTTTATCGTTTCTTGCGTCATATCCGTATTTCGCGGCTATAGTTGTTATATCGGCAGCTCTGATAGGAACGAGCTGCTGTTCCTCATATAAATCCCTTCCAAGCAGCTTGTGAAGCACGATGTACTTATCTGTTTCAAGCAGATTCGGATTCTCGCTCAGAAAGCCATTTACACGTTTCAGCATTGCGGGGTCTGTCAGCTGTGACAGAGTAGAATCAATATCGATTTCTCCGGCTTCGTGTAGTTTCTTAAGGCTGCTCAACATACCAAGCCAGTGATACAGGACTTTTCGCTTTTCGGCATCAGCCTCTTCCTGCGTCATCTTGATTCCTGCTTTCGGCTGTTTTACCGCCGCATCTGTACTCGCCTTTGATTTCGCCAGGACAACATCGGCCTTCAGTTCCTTTGTGGTAAGTGCCTCTTTTGCCTGATGGTAGAACGGCACAATATGTTCATGCCATACATTCGGTAGTACCTCATAAAAGAATGTATCTACAGCCCGATCGATGGCGGGTTCGATGTTTTCCATCGCTATATCTCGGACGGTGTTCTTGAGATAGTCTTTAACAGGTGAGCTTTTTCTGGCGGGAGCGGCGGGCGGCACAGAGGTTCTTTGCTGAACTGTAGGTGCATCTTCCACATAGTGTTTAAGTTCCTTCAGAACCCGATGAGGCTTGCGATTCATGAGTCGACCGTACTCATCGATAAAAGCCTCATCATTTTTCCACTTCCTGAAAAGCTCGTCATCGGGAATGATGTATATGATGTTGTTTTTCCTTACTCGATGTTCAGCCATGTTATCACTCCCTCCCTCATTTATTCCTGCAGTAAAACCGAAAGTCACACGCACTGCATACCTTTGGGTCTTTGGCGCAGCGGTGGAAATCCTTCTTCATAATCTTATGTACCGTATCATCGAATACCGCTATTGTGCCTTCCACAGCGGACTTCGTGTACGGATATGTGATAGTTGGCACTCCACCGTCCTCGCCGGTATAGTAGAGATGCATTTTGCTGACCTTTCGTCCGGTGCGTTCCTCCACGAGGTGAGCGTAGATATGGAGCTGCCGTCGATATCGTTCAAGCTGTTCTTGATCCTTCACCATGTCCGGTTTTCTCTGAGATTTAAAATCTACAATCTCAACGGTATCTCCTTCGCCACGAATCAAGTCAACCTTTCCCTCAATAATATAATCCGGCTTGACCAGGGAAACATCAACCTCCGCTTGCTGTATTTGTGACCAGTCGCCGTGCTGCCTTTCCACATAGCGCAGCACCTGTTTCAGAGCTGCCTCGCGCTGAGGACCGGCGAGATATGTATGCTCGGTTTTTGTAAGCGACACATAGTTTGAGTCAAACCAGCGGCTCACATTCTCCTCGGTAATCGTCTGTTCCTCGTGGCGCAGGGCGGCACGGTGTACATCCTCTATCGTCTCATGCACGAGCGTACCAAAAAGCATAGCGTTCGCACGGACGGGCATGAATTCCAGTTCCTTATAAAATTTGTACTGCAGGGCGCAGGTTTCATAAACCGTGATATGTGATGTGAACGAGTAAGTATTCTTAATGTTCACATCCCTTATCGGTTTGAAATCAAACTCCCTTAAATCAAATTCAGGACTGTCCACAGATTGCAGTTCCCCGTAGATGTCTTTGAAATAGTTGCTGGGCGTTCTCTTGTCCTCGCAGCAGGTCAGGATCAGCAAATCCTGTGCGCGTGAGAAAGCAGTGTAGTAGAGACGCCAGAAGTCAAAGTATTTCGTGACCTCATATGGCTCGAACGTCGGACGCTTGAAGTACCGCTCCTCGATCTGCATCATCAGATCATTTGTGTTCTTTCTCGGTACATTCGCCAGGGAATCCACAAGGACAATCGGAAACTCCATGCCCTTGGATTGGTGGATAGTGAGGAAGGAAACGCAGCCGCTCGGAGCGTACTCCGAATCATCCTCATACTCGGTGATTCCACCATCATAGAGCAGACGGAGATACAGATTAAAGAGCATCTCGGTGTTCTGATCGATACGACGTTTGCCACGGTACTTACCAGCATCCAAGACGTCCACTCGGTGGAGGTATTCGAACTTGCCAATGATCTGCGTCAGCTTTGCAAGATTACGAGCCGGGCGGATATCGACTATGCCGACATCTATCTCTGTATCAAGAATCCCTGCGAAAGGCTGGAATTCAAACAGCTGATACATCAGCCCGCAATAGGCATAGTCCGTTGCGCCGGTCAGACCGACATGGTCTTTACCTCTACGCCGTATCCATTTCAGAAGTTCAACGTTCTCCGGCTTTGTGAGATACTCGTTTGCCGTCATGATGCAGTTTCGGTAATAGGTCAGATGTTCTGGCTGGAGGAAAGTGTAGTCACCGTTCTCCAAACCCTGTACATAGCGCGGGAACATGAGCATGAGACAGCCGATGGCAAGCCTTATCTCGTCACGCTGGAAGAACATATCCGAACGCGGTGAATATACATTTATGTGGTTCTCCTCCAGGAAACGGGCGAGAGCCGTAACTCGCGGATGCTTCACCGAATTAAACAGAAAAGCTATCTGATTATAGTCCATGAGTTTTCCGGAGGCTTTCAGGTCGTTTATGAAACGCAAGATTTTCTCGTGCCACTCGTCCGTATCTTCCACCCCTGCAAGTTTCACAACCGCCAAGCTGTGGAGCGTGGTTTTTTCATGCGGTTTGATTTTCTTATCGTAGCGGAAGTTCTCCCAGCGGAACTTGAACTTCGCACCGTCTGTGGTAGTCATCCACGCGTTGTAGAAGTCAACGATGTCACTGTTGGAGCGGTAGTTGATGATCAGCGGAATGATGTGGCATTCGCCGTCAGCGAACTTCTGCGGAAACTCCAGAATATTACGGATAGTCGCTCCACGGAAGCGGTATAAACCCTGGTCATCGTCACCGACCACGCAAATGTTCTTGCGGTCTCCTGCGAGGAGAAATACCAGCTGTTCCTGGATGAAGTTCGTGTCTTGGTATTCATCGACCATGATGTGCGTAACCTTGGAACGCATCTCTTCAAGGATGTCGGCGTGGTCACAGAGTAAGTGGTAGGCTTCGATCTGGATAGACGAGAAGTCCATCATATTGCCTTCCGTGAGAACATCACGGTATTCCTTGAGCATCTGTCCGAGCGCGGCAATCGAAACGTCAGTGTCAGACATCAGCTCTTCCGGCGTCACCAATTCCTCCGAGAGGTTATTCACATAGTTGCAGATGGCTTCCGACTGTTTCCATGCGCCGCCGTTCGGTAGGGCACTCTCTACCTCCGGGATATTCCTAAAACGGTAGATGTTCTGAAACACCATGTACTGTTGGTCAAAAGCATCCAAGAGACGGTAATTCCTACGGAGCCTCGTAAACTCAAGATTCTCCTTCAAAATACGAAGGCATAGCGAATGGAACGTGCCGATGTACATTTCGTTGATATTCGCCACGATGCCGCGGTCCGACAGTTCATTCGTAATTCTTGTAATCAGTTCCTTTGCGGCCTTCTCCGTAAAGGTAGCAATGAAGATACTTTCAGGCTTTACGCCGCATTCCTCTATGAGGTAAATCGCACGTTGGACAAGTGTGTAGGTCTTGCCCGTTCCCGGTCCCGCAGTAATTAGGACGGGACCTTCTGCGGTAGCTATCGCTTTTCGCTGTCCCTCGTTCGCGTTTCCAAAATCAAACATATCGGTGCCTACATCCTTTCCTGTGGCTGTTCCTCAGATGCAGGACTCTCCTCCGGCACGACTTCCATGATATCAGATATGTCGCACTGAAGGGCAGCACATATCTTCAATAGAACCGCCGTGCTGACATTCTCTCCGTGCGTGAGTTTCGCCACAGTGGAGGAACTGAGCTGCGCAGCCGTCCTCAAGTCTTGCTTCTTCATGTCTTTGTCTATAAGCAACTTCCATAATTTTTTATAGCTGATAACCATGCATTATGCTCCTCAAACTCGTAACCCTTTGTTTCCAGCAAGGGCTTGTCTCTTTCAAGCAACTCAACAATTACAAATTATTATAGCATATTCTATTTCCAAATTCAAGACTTAAGTGCGAGAACACGAATTTTTATTTTCTAAAATTGGGGGTCAAGTTGTAGGCGCAGATTTAATCGTGTTCAAGTGTGTTCAAATATTCTTTGATTCCTATTGACATTTGAGCCAAAATGGTGTAAACTAAAAGTTACAGTCCAACACTGTGACTGAGAAAGAGGAATCGATAGACCATGAAAGCCGAATTGATTGCTAATATTATCGCCGCACACTGCTCCGGGGACGAGAGTTCCTTTAAGACCGCTGTAGAAGCTCTGGCGGCTGACGAGGATAAGAAAGGAAACAGCCGCGTTTCCAGTATGATCCTCGATGCATATAAAGGAAAGAACATTACTCTTATGAAGAAGCCCGATGTCGGGCAGCCTGCCGGGGGTGGATTTGCCGTCCAGTCAGCAGGTAGCAGTTCATTCACTCCGAGGGATAAGGACAGCCTCTTGGAACTGTACGATATAGTTCACTCGGACATATCGCTCTCCGATGTTGTGCTGCCGGAAAATCAGCGAAAACTCCTCCTGCAGATTTTGGAGGAACGCCAGAACAACAGCAAACTGGCAAAGCACAATCTCCCTCCTGCGAACCGTCTGTTGCTCTGCGGACCTCCGGGCTGCGGAAAGACGATGACGGCACACGCTATCGCATACGAACTGAATCTGCCTATGGCATATGTGAGGATAGATGGTCTTGTATCCTCATACCTCGGACAGACCAGCGTGAATTTAAGGAAGATATTCTCAAGCGTGGGCAATCAGAACATTGTCCTGTTTTTGGACGAGTTCGATGCCATCGCCAAGAAACGCGATGATGGACACGAGATGGGTGAACTGAAGCGTGTCGTTACGGCACTGCTCCAGAACTTCGACAATATGCCGTCGAATGTATTTTTGATTGCTGCTACCAACCACGAGCATCTTCTCGACCCGGCTATTTGGCGGCGCTTCAACTATACCATAAACATCGGATACCCGGATGCCGGCCAGCGCAGCGAACTTATCCAGCGGTGGTTCAAGGAGTACACCGTTGAAACCAAGATCGATGTGCAGAAGCTGACCGACCTTACCGCTGACCGCAGCGTGGCGCAGATCAAGGAACTGGTTATCTCTGCCGCCAAGCGGTACGTGACCACGGATAAGCCAGTCACGATGGAGGACATGATAGAACTGCTGATTCAGCAGTTGACGAATAATTCAAACGGCGCGGGCGTGGTGGACGCAGCCGCAGAACTGAAAGCCAAGGGAGTCAGCGTTCGGACGCTTGCGAAAGCGATCGGGATGCCGCATAACACCTTAAGCTATCAGATTAATAAATTAACTCAAAACAAAGAGGTGGAAGAATAAGTATGGCAGATGATTTTCGACCTCATCTCCTTATCACGGAGCACGATGTAGAGCCTCATGAAAATATTAAGCAGGCGCGGAGCAAGGATCTGGGACTGGATCGGATGGAACACGGCACAAAGCTGTCCAGCGGTCTACAGGAAATTGTCTCCGCCTATACTCGTGTGCAAGAGACGGATTCTCTTCGAGATGAAGACATCCGTATGTTTGAGGTTGTCCTGCAAGAGGGCGAAAAGTTCTCAAATAAAACCCTTCGTGAGTTTTTGGAACAGGAAGGGATGACCATAGCCTCTGTCCGTGATTCACGCCATGCCATCGTATCTTCACCGAAAGCCAAATTTGACTCTCTTCAGCAGAGGGTTGGGAACTACCGTGACAATAAACGCAGCAATAAAAAGTTCCAGTACATAGACAGCTTCCATTTCCCAGATCCGATTGAGAAGCAAGCTCCTTCCATTAAGGAGATGCTTGAAAAGGAAGCCGCATTTCCTCTCGATGTTGAGATTATGGAACAGCTTTTACCAAAAGGAACTGATCCGCAGGTACAGGCTCGTGCTGAAGAACGACTTATTTCTCTTATTCAGCAGAATCAAGGAGTCATTCAGGCAAAGCCGTATAAACTGTCTGACGGTACTCCTATTGTTCGTGCAGAGATTCCGCTTGGAAAACTTGAGAAGATATCCGGGGATACTATCGTCAGCCATGTCACACCGACAGGTTTTTATGCTACATCTCCGATGTATGCGGTTCCTGCCCAGAAGCAGATGTCGCTGAATCCGAATGTCTCTATTGACGAACTTCCTATCGTGGCTGTTCTTGATACAGGAGTAGATTTTCCTGCGGAACTTGAACCGCTGATCGTTGAGCATTGGGTCCCGCCGGGAGCAGCCCCCGGCGATAAGAAGCATGGCACCAATGTTGCGAGTAAAGTGGTCTTTGAAAACCTCGGTGAGCAGCTTGCGTCCGGCGTTCTCACACCGAGAGCGAGGATTATTGACTGCAATATCCGTGGGCTTGATCCTGATTCAAAAAAGCCGGATCGTCCTGACCTCATTTGCAACAGCACTATGATTGCACGAATCAAAGAAGCTGTTTTGAGGTATAAGAACATTACAAAAATCTTCAACTTCTCATCGAGTGAAGAAAGTCCTATCCAGGGTGACGAAATAAGTATCCTCGGTTATGAATTGGATGTCCTTGCGGTTCAGTATGGTGTGAAATTTACCATTTCTGCTGGCAACCACTATCTGTATCGCAGCCAGGATTCCCTCGAAGGCATTCTCCAGGATGATGATAACCGAATAGCGGCGCCGGCGGATTCTATGCTGAACATAGCGGTTGGAGCAATTGTCGGAGCGGAACATAAGGAAGGTTTGAGCCGGCAGTATGACGTTGCGCCGTATTCAAGAATCGGTCCCGGATTCAGAGGCTTCCGAAAGCCAGACATTGTATCTTATGCGGGAACGATGACAAAGACTGACTTCGTTCCTCCCGATGACTACGCCATGATGATTGCAAGCGGTGGTCAATGGGCATTTGAAGCAGGCACGAGCTTCACGGCCCCCACAGTTGCCGGTGATCTTGCGGAGATATCGCAGTCTGTGCCAGATCAGGATATCCTTATGTCAGAAGCACTTCTCTATCATGGAGCCGAGATGCCGATTCGTGAAGTGACCAAGAAGAAAATAACGAGGGATGATAATGCTTTCTACGGTAATCTCTACGGCAGAGGCATCGCTAATCCGCTCGTCAGTATGTTCTCTACGGCGCATCGTGTGACGTTCCTTCATCGTGGCACGATGAATAAGAAATTCAAGCAACACGCCAAGTTTCTTATGCCGGGTGTCTGCGATACACAGTTTGATATGAGCAAGCATGATAAAAAGATAAGGGTGACCGTCACCTGTGTGACGCAGCCACCTGTTGATAGGACAAAAGGTGCGGAATACCTCGGAGCGTATGTAAATGCTTCTTTGCACTCGAGGAACGGCAATGACAAGTTGATTACAAATAATCCTTCCGAATCTGACGGTCGCAAGGATTGGGATACCTGTTTTCACTTCGAGCAGGAGTTCTCAAGTTTCCACGGTGGAGATTGGGAGGTGTGGCTTGAATTGCATACACGCTACGATGTGGAAGATGACCATGAAATCGACTATGCCCTTGCTATAACCATTGAAGATTTGACCAAATCATTGCAGCTTTATGATGCTATCGTGAATGAAGCCCAGAACCGTTTTCCGGCGGTTCAGCTGGTACGTCTTCCTGTTCGCACATAAAAAAAGAGAACGGGGTGTCCTCTTTACGAAGATGTCACCTCGTTATTCTTTAGTCCTTACGCTGACTTTTCAGGAAAGCGATATATTGATTGACCTGGTCTATCTCTTCCTGACTCAAGTCTTCTGCATCTTTGATGCCGGCTGCGACAGTGCCGCCGTCCGATTCGGCAGTAGGCTCATCAATATATCCAGCAGCCGCCATCAAGTCCTCGTAAGGCACACCGAGCGCGGAAGCAATGGAGCGAAGTACTTGTGGTGATGTCTGCTTTCGCAAACCGTCCTCAATACGCTTCACTTCGGTGTGGCTGATATCGGCAAGTTCTGCAAGCCGTCTTATTGACAGCCTTTTTTCTGTTCTTTTTTCCTTTATATAAGTTCCGAGTTCGTTCATAATACAGTCCCTCCTCGCTTGAACCTCTCTCATTATACCATAAGCGTAACCTAAAAGCAACACTGTTTTTGAAAAACGCTTGTGTTTTGTAACCTAAAGGTGTATACTATAGAAAACGAAACCTTAAAGTTCCAAGTCGTGGCCGGCCACAGGTAGTCGGTCTCTCTTTTGGACAAAGTGGAACCTTTAGGTTTCAGAAAGGAGCTTGTCGTGAAGCCGAATATCGAATACATAAGAAAAGAAATGGCTCGCCGAAAGTGGACGGGCAGTCAGCTTGCCATGAAGATGAGCATTTCCCGAATGGAAGTCAGCAGACTTCTGCGTGGTAAACGAGTAGGCGGCAAGAAGTGCATCGGCGGCCTCATCAAAGCATTCCCATTTGCCGACTTTAATGACCTATTTTTTTTAGATTAAGTGGAACTTATTGTTTCCATAGAAAGGAGTAACGATGGAGCAGGTAAAGAACCTCGATAACAAGAGAGTCTGCGACAAAAGCAAAGACGGCAAGGTCATTGTAATCCGCAAGAAGGACTGCATTACCTGGATTACCGCCAATGCAGACAGGACACTCAAGGTTACCCACGAGTATGTGAAATAAGCAATACCAAGCAATCAAATAGAAATCCGTGAGAGCGCCAGACGACAGTGCGGATACCTGAATCAAGGTATCGTTCTGCCGTTTTTCTTTTTATTAATGCTTAATCTGTCCTGAGCAAGACGTTAAACTGCTCACCGCCAGATACCGCATCACCTGATCACTGATGGCTCAACGGTATCCGGCGGCACAA
>CALLZZ010000404.1 GCA_937858235.1 uncultured Clostridia bacterium | reverse complement strand
GTTTCTTATGAAGGGAGCATTTTAATGTCAAAAACAAGATACCGTATGAAGAAGAGGAAGAAATAGTAGAAGCGTATCTGAATGAGTGCAGAGGATACAAGGAGAGCGTCAAGGCGGCGAACAATAGTGAGCCCGGGTCGTACTGCATAAAAGGCGGTCGGTGACGTTAACGTCGCTGACTGAGAAAAGTTTTATACGATTTCATGGTCCTCTTGACGGGATGCGGTTCAGCAGGCACCGTGGTTTTCTTTTTTAATTTACACTGGATGTACCTCTGGGAAGAGGGAAGGACGGTAACGGGATAGGAGAGAATACGATGAAAAAAACCATTGCAATTGTGGGACTGGGGCTGATTGGCGGATCCCTGGCTGGAGCCTTAAAGGGGTTCGAGGACTTCCGCATCCTGGGGATTGTCCGTCGACAGGAGACAGCGGAATACGCTCTGGATCATGGCTTTGTGGACGAGGTGACCCTGGACGCGAAAGCAGGGCTGGCTCAGGCGGACGTGACGGTGCTTAGTGCCACCCCGGATGGTATCATGGCCTTTCTGGAGGAGCACCATAGCGACTTTCAACCAGGGAGTTTGGTGACTGACGTCTGTGGCGTCAAAACGGCAGTGCTGGAGAAAGCGAAGCTGCTGCCCCAGTCGGTAGACTTTATCGGGAGCCATCCCATGGCGGGCACGGAATTTGCCGGCATTGAAAATGCCCTTCCCAATTTGTTCCGGGGCAGCAACTGGATTATGGTTCCCCGAGCCGAAAGCAAGTCCGAGCACAAAGCGCTGATTCGGCGGATGGCACATTATGTGGGGTGTCAGGATGTGCGGGAGATCACTCCGGAGCGTCATGACGCCATCATCGCTTACACCAGTCAGCTGATGCATATCGTGGCATTGTCGGTGTGTGATGATGCAGATCTGTTCCTGTGCAGGGGCTACGAGGGCAGCAGTTTCCGTGATGTGACCCGGGTGGCGGCCTTGGATCCCGACATGTGGACCGATCTGATGTCGTTGAACGCGCCGGCGCTGACCGAGGTGATCCGGCGGCTGGAGGAGAATCTCCACGCCTACCGTATCGCCCTGACCAACCGGGACACAGAGCGGCTCCACGCGAAGCTGGCCTACTCCTCCAACCGGAAGCGCAGGATCAATCTACCCGGGTCGGGACAGATTCCCCTGCCCTGATCAAAAGCACGGAAAAAGCAGTCGAATGCCCCCGTTCTTTCGTCCGTCGATGGCGCACAAGCTAGGATCAACCCTTGTTGGGGGAGAGTACGCAGAGAACCAGCGCATCTGCTGGATGGTTGCTGCCCAGAATTGCATGGGCGGCGTTGCAGGTCACCACAACCTGATCTCCGGCCTGTGCGCCCAGCAGGTCGACGGCTACCAGCGCATTGCCCTGCTGATCATGAAGCTGGACAAAGGATACCTGGTTCAGTTCTGCCAGGCGTTTTTCCGCAGACAGGGTGCCGGTTACATTGCAAAGTATCATAATTTGTTTCCTCCCGGACGGGAAAATCCCGTTTTCTCCACTAGTATGCCGGGAGTTGACAAAAATTATGAGCGTTTGTGGTTTGATCCGGGGCGGTGGCTGAGAGAGAAGCAATACTAATTCCAAATTGAGCGGAAAACAAAACCCTGCCGGCAGCCAGAACCACGCAGATGCGGGGTATTCGTGCCAAACAGGGTTTTGTTTTTAAGGGGAAATATGGTCCGAGTGGGGCGACTCGAACGCCCGGCCTCCTGCTCCCAAAGCAGGCGCGCTACCAACTGCGCAACACCCGGATAAAAGAACGAAACCTATTATACCAGATAATAGAAGAGTTTTCAAGGGGATTCTTGCTCAAAACTACGGCGTATGATATAATAACTGCATTATAAATTCACAAGTTTGGTTTGAGGTAGGAAAGCTATGAGAATGCGCAAGAAGAAAAACCTGATTCCACGAATGGAGCGGTGTGCCGCCATTCAGGAGAAACACCCCTATGATATGCCGGGAAAGTGGCGGGAGCGGATGATGCCGGACTGCAAACTGCACCTGGAGATCGGCTGCGGCAAGGGGAGCTTTACGGTGGAGACCGCTGCGGCTCATCCCGATACCCTCTTTGTGGCGGTGGAACGGGTACCGGACTGCCTGCTGTTGGCCATGGAGAAGGTGATGGCCAGGGGGCTGACCAACGTTGTCTTTGTCTGCGACGACGCGGCTCGGCTGGGAGAGATGTTCGCGCCAGGTGAGGTGGATCTGATGTATATCAACTTCTGTGATCCCTGGCCCAGCAAGCGTCACGCCAAACGGCGGTTGACCTTTGAAACGTTTTTGCTTTCCTACCGGACGTTTATGAGGGACGGCGGCAGAATCGAATTTAAAACTGATAACCGTCCCCTGTTTGACTTTTCCCTGACCCAGTTTACCCGGGCTGGATACCAGCTCAGCGAAGTCACCAACGATCTGCATCGGGAGACTAGCGGTGTGATTCAGACTGACTACGAGGCACGGTTCGTGGCAGAAGGAGTCAAGATCAATCGCTGCGTTGCCATGAAGCTGCCGGAGGTGCCGGAGCCGATGGGAGAACCGCCAAAGCTGTCCCTGCTGGACTACCTGCCTGAGGAGATGGATCACATTCCCTACGGAATGGAGGTCATCCTGGAACAGAACCAAATCCGTCTGGGGCGGGAGCAGGAGCGCGCGGGAACCGAATGTTGTTCCGATGACCTGGAAACAGAATAGAAGCAAAAGAAAACCTGCCGCGGTTTGAAACGGCAGGTTTTTTCGTATCTCATTGGCGTTTTCCAGCACCTTATAGCGTTTGATCTTTTGGGTGTTGGTTTTTTCAAACTCGTTTTTCCGGATCTTGACCTTGTTGATCCGCTTGTGGGAGGGCTGAGCGGCATTGTAGTCGTTAATGCGCTCCTGAATAATAGCCTTGAGGTCGTTGTCGGTGAGATCGTTTTCGGTGGGGAAGATTTCCGCCACAATCAGATTATCCTCGGTGTAGACCACTACTTCAGCGATTTCCGGAATCCGTTCCAGCATGTATTCCATTTCCTCAGGGGAGACGTTTTCCCCGTTGGACAGAATGATCAGGTTCTTTTTCCGACCGGTGATGGTCAGAGAGCCATCCCGGTTGATCCGACCCAGGTCACCGGTACAGAACCAACCGTCCCGGAAGGCGCTGGCGGTGGAATAGGGGTCATCAAAGTAACCCAACATCACGTTGGTGCCTTTGACCAGCACTTCGCCACAGCCGGTGTGGTCAGGATTGTCGATTTTGACCTCGACGCTGGGGAAAGTCCAGCCCACGCTCTCGTCCGGGGCGCGGTGACCGTTCAGGGCAGCGTTAACGGAAACAATGGGGGCACACTCGGTGATGCCGTAGCCGAAGATCAGGGAAATGCCCATGGCACGGAATTCTTTCACAAACCGGGGGTCCATAGGTGCCCCGCCGCAGATGATGTCGGTGAGTTCTCCGCCGAACTTTTCCAGGATGGA
>CALLZZ010000403.1 GCA_937858235.1 uncultured Clostridia bacterium | reverse complement strand
TGTACCAGAAGGGCTGACGGGTCCTCAACTTTCATTTAACTTTACAATACGATCTTAATTTTGAGGAGGGCAAAAACATGAATTATCCGCTTATGAAAATGAACAAGGAAGGCACTCTGCTGCGACCGCAGCACACTTATTATTCCGATGAGTATGCCCAAGCCATGTGCGACCTGCATCTTTCCGATGTTGTCATCGAAGATGATAAAGGAAAGTTAAAATTGCGATACCGCCTCCATGCAAAGCATCCTCATACCATTGAAGGGGCTATGGCATATAGCATTCTGTGTCCGAAATGCCACCACCACTTGAAACAGGTAGGAAGATCGCTCAGCTACCATGACCTCGGTCTCTATGCCTGTCCATTCTGCGATAAGATTTAAGGAGGGGAACGCCATGAATTATACTGAAGTCAGAGTATATACCGGTCAGCCGGAATACAGCAGGCACTTCTGGAACGCCATGCGCGGCCAGGAAAGCGATTATTCTGGACTTTCCGAAGGCCGCAGCAGCGAGACGGGTACTTATGTCATGCCAAATGCCACAAATAACAAATATGAAGCAGCCATCATAAACGAGAGCCTGTTCCGTAAAATCGGCACAACCTTTAACGTATATGAAGGCAGTTATCACATCCTTGCAAAGGAATACGATGACCTTGCGCAGTTTGTGCCGGAAGGCGGCGCTATCCCAGTTTTTGACGGACTAAATGATTTCACTCAATACACCGTTGAAAGCCATAAGCTCGCTGCTCTTGTAAAAATGAATTCGGACTTTGTCCGCGATGCCGCATTCGACATTGAAAGCTACCTTGTAAAGCGCCTTGCCAGGAACTTTGCCAAAGCTGAGGACAACGCCTTTATTAGCGGTACCGGCGTACAGATGCCGACAGGTATCTTAAACGGTGCAAACGGCGCTGAGGTTGCCTATGCTGTCGATGAAATTACCTATGATGATATAATCAGCTTGTACTTCTCTGTGAAGCCGGAATACCGCAAAAATGCCGTATGGCTCATGAACGATAAGACAGCCCTTGCCTTGCGTACGTTGAAAGACGAAGCCGGAAACTACCTATGGCGCAGCAGCGATGATACCATCCTTGGCAAAAAGGTATTTGTCTCCGAGTTTATGCCGGATATGGAGTCCGGTTCAAAGCCTATTGCTTTCGGTGATTTCAGCTACTACTGGATCATCTGCAGAAGCCCTGTCAGCGTGAGGGCGCTCTCAGAGAAGTTTGCCCTGCTCGACCAGATAGGTTACCTTGCCTTTGAGTTTATTGACGGAAAACTTATCCGCCAAGAGGCAGTGAAGGTAATTCAGAAGAATACTGGAACCAACGGTTAAGACATATGGTGGAAAGGCACAGTGGAAAATCCTGCTGTGCCTTTTCACCTAAAAAAGCACTTTTCAAGATGAAATACACACCAAGTTTATTTCAATTATTCGCATTTTATCCCGGTTGTTCCCTTAATACCCCGTTTGAATCCGCGTTTTTTCGCGCGAAACCCCACGCCCGTTGCACGATCGAAAGGGTGTAAGGATTTGTTACCCCCTACCCCAATGTCAGAAAGGAGGAGTGCCTTATGGCTGAGAAGACCATCTGCGTTACCGAAAAGGTAATCGGTGATACTCTCTACATTATAGAATCAGCAGTCAGCAGCACTGCCAAAGAAACCGCCTATGACAAGCTGAAACGAATGATACTTAACGGCACAGCAAAGCTTGAATTAAATAAGGCTTCTTAAACAAATAACTTGACTTCTTCGCGGCAGTACGGGAACATAGAGTACCGCTTGAAGACTGTCGGAAAGGAGGTAAACATGAATAGCAGGCAGTCTTATACTGCTGTGAAGAATAACGATAAAATAACCGCTCTGTATTGCCGTCTTTCACGAGATGACGAGCTGCAGGGTGATTCTAACAGCATTAAAAATCAGAAGACCATTTTACAGAAGTACGCTGATGACAACGGTTTTACAAACACTGAGTTCTTTGTGGATGATGGCTATAGCGGTACGAACTTCGACCGCCCGGATTGGCAGCGCCTTATCTCCCTAGTGGAAGAAGGCAGGATTGGCACCATCATTGTCAAGGACATGAGCCGTCTCGGAAGAGATTATCTAAAGGTCGGCTATTATACCGAAGTGCTCTTTCCCGGCTCCGACATTCGCTTCATAGCAATAAACAATAATGTTGACAGTGCCAACCAGCAGGACAGCGATTTTACACCGTTTCTTAATATCATCAACGAATGGTATGCCAAAGATACGAGCAAGAAGATACGCGCAGTTTTCAAGTCGAAAGGGGAGTCCGGCAAACCGCTCTGCACCAATCCGCCTTACGGCTATATCAAAGACCCGGAAGACAAGACACGCTGGATAGTCGATGAAGAAGCCGCCAAAGTTGTACGTGAGGCGTTCCGCTTGTGTATGCAAGGGTATGGCCCTTCGCAGATAGCCAAGGAATTTACAAGGCGCAGAATTATGAATCCAACGGCTCACGCCAGGAAAAACGGAATCAATATTCCGGACAACAGAGGCCATGACGATGATTATGTCTGGCGAGGCAGCACAATAGTTCATATGCTTTCAAGGCAGGAGTATTTGGGACATACGGTTAATTTCAAAACTTACCGCAAGTCCTATAAGCAGAAAAAGCAGATGAAAAATGACCCGTCGGAGTGGATGATCTTCAAGAATACCCACGAAGCAATTATTGAGGAATCCGTATTTGAAGTAGTGCAGAGAATCAGGGATGGCAGACGCAGGCTCACACCGATGGGTGAAATGCCGCTTCTCTCCGGCATGATGTTCTGTGCGGATTGCGGAAACAAGCTGTATCAGGTGCGTGGGCGGGGTTGGGAACATGAAAAAGAGTATTTTGTATGCGCTACCTACCGCAAGATAAAAGGCGGCTGCAGTTCACACCAGATACGCAATGCGGTCGTTGAGGAACTGCTCCTTGACGGCATCCGCCGCGTAACGGCTTTTGCCAGAGAATGTGAGGAAGATTTCGTGGAGATGGTAACTAAGAAAACAAGGTCAGAGCTTGACAAAAGTATGCGTGACAGCAGACGTGAATCGGAACAGGCACAAGCCCGCATCGCCAAGCTGGACGAGATTATCCAAAGGCTTTATGAAGATAATATCGAGGGTAAGATATCCGACGAGCGATTCGCCAAGATGACCGCAAACTATGAAGCGGAGCAGCAGGCTCTTGAGAAGCGAGTAACGGAACTGAAATCCATTATGACAGAGGATAAGGAAAGCGCTCTCAATGTTGACCACTTCCTCTCACTGGTAAGAAAGTATACGGACATTAAGGAACTCACAGCGGAAATTATCCGGGAATTCGTTGAAAAGATCTATGTGTACAAAGCAGAGCGCATTGATGGCAGGCGGGTACAGCGTATCAAAATTGTATGGAACTGCATTGGCGAGTTTGATCCACCGGTTTCTACATCCACCACAAAGAATGAAAAATCGG
>CALLZZ010000402.1 GCA_937858235.1 uncultured Clostridia bacterium | reverse complement strand
ATAAAGAAAAGTATCTCAATTGTAACGAGAACTATCGATTATTCCGAAGCAGTCCAGAGAGGCCTGCCCATGCCACGATCCACACGCGGACATTCATGGAGTGAAAAAACCATTGACGGTTGTAAAGAATTGGTAATGGCTATTACGGAATCAAAAAGTATCGAAAAATCAAAACTGCTGTGGAGCGCCCTTGTTGGTATATGTGAGACGTATCACAGTTTGTCATATCTTTTAATAGGCTCCTGTAGCTACTACTATTATTCCGGTTATACTCAATCGTTTGAGGCAGCGGACGTTGTTCTTCTCAGAACAGAAAAATGGCTTGTAAATGCCGCCGGTGACTTCGTATCCACGAGCGAAATAACACGGGATGAAATTGCAAGCATATATGATACCTCATCAGAGGGTGCTTCAAGCCTATTTAACTTTTTACAAATCGCAAATGAAGCTGGCGCAGATGACGACGACGATGACTATGATAATCTGACAGATAAACAAAAAGAACGTATTGAACTGGCTAAGAAAGCCGAAGCGCTCGGATTAACCGAGGACGACTTGGAAGAGATTGCGTTTATTAAGAAGCAGAGAGAAGCTGCAAATGCCGCACGTCAACAAAAAGGACCGCAAGCGCCCACTGGAACCGTGTCAAACGACGACTCCGATTCCGAAGATGACATAGGTGAAGAGGAAGATTTCGGTGAAGACGCAGGTAGTGGGAATGAGGGTTACAATCGCAAGCCTTCATCAAAAGTGATAAGGGATATTGCGAGGCGGACGAAGCCACAGCCGACACGCAATGACATTGTGCAACCAGAGCCAGAAGACCGCGCAGATGAGGAAATTGATGAAGATGAGTATACCCCTCGACCGGTAGATTACAGCAAGAGGATTGAACAGGCAAAGCAGAAGAGTGCAATTGAAATAGACAAGATTGCTTATTTTGAAGGCCTTCAGAAGCGTGCTGTAAATGCTGAAAAATACTCTTTCTGCTGGTTTAATACTCTGCTCGAAATGGAAACGCTGACCAGCAACGCGAACAATCTGAACAGCAAAGAAGTATCTATCAGTTTTGCCCGCGTAGAAAGAGAATCTGGAACGCAACGAACGCTTGTGTTGAAATACCCGAGTCGCTATATTCCTCAGTTTATGGAGGATTTAGCTGACATCCCTCTCGTATTACACTTTGGAGATCAGACGAAAACCGTTGCAATAGAGGTCGCAAACGTAAAATCATATACGCTCAGAGTCAAGCTGAAGACAAATGCAGACATTGATGGCATTGATCTTTCTGCTGTTACTGAAGCACGCATTGACGCAAAAAGCCCGGTCTTCTTATTGGAGGAACTCCGTAAGCAGTTTGCAGCTTTGGGCTATGATGATGACTATAACATGCAGCAAAACCTTTGTGAAAACATTGAGTTTGTATTTGGCCCTCCCGGTACAGGCAAAACAACGCACCTTGTAAGAAATATACTGATTCCAATGATGCAGCAGCAAGAAGATTTAAAAGTCCTCGTCTTGACGCCAACAAATAAGTCCGCTGATGTTCTTGTGAGCAGACTAATGGATACCATGGGGAGCGATACTTCCTATATTGACTGGCTTGTACGATTTGGCATCACTAACGATGAAGCTATTGAAGCGAGTGAGGTGTTCCGGGATAAAACATTCGATATTCGTAAGCTGAAGCGGACAATCACAGTCACAACGATCGCCAGATTCCCATATGATTTCTTTATGCCGAATGGCGCGCGTATTTTCCTTAATGCAATCAACTGGGATTACATTGTGGTGGACGAGGCTTCAATGATTCCGATAGCAAATATCGTTTATCCTTTGTATAAGAAAACTCCGAGAAAATTCTATATTGCCGGAGACCCATTTCAAATAGAACCCATTACAGCAATTGATCTGTGGAAAAACGAAAACATATACACAATGGTTCAGCTTGACTCATTTGTTGATCCTGTTACTGTCCCGTATAAATACCCGGTCATACTACTTACGACACAATATCGAAGCATCCCGGCAATTGGCAGCGTATTCAGCAAATTTGCTTATGGCGGGATTTTGAAGCATAATCGAACGGCAGACAGCGCCAAACTACTCAATGTTGACTGCGGGTTAAATATATCCGCTTTGAATATCGTGAAATTTCCGGTAACGAAATATGAGAGCATTACCCGCTCAAAAAGGCTACAGCATAGCAGCTCATACCATATTTACTCTGCCTTGTTCTCCTTTGAGTTCACGAGCTTTCTTGCCGAAAATATTGCGAGGGCAAATGAAGGAACACAGCGTAATTTCACGATAGGTATTATAGCGCCGTATCGAGCTCAGGCAGATTTGATAGACAAGCTGATGGCGTCGGCGAGCCTTCCTGTATCTGTCAGTGTTCAGGTAGGCACAATACACGGGTTTCAGGGAGATGAATGTGATATTATAATTGCCGTCTTCAATGCTCCTCCTTCGATATCTTCTTCTAAGGAGATGTTCCTCAATAAGAAGAACATTATCAATGTTTCTATAAGCCGGGCGCGAGATTACCTGTTTATTATTATGCCCGACGATGAAACTGAAAATGTTGAGAACCTAAGGCTGGTCAAACGTGTTGAACGACTTGCCAAAGATGAGCATGCTACAGAATGGCACTCGCACGACTTGGAAAAATTGATGTTTGGAACTAGCGATTACCTTGAGGAAAACACTTTTTCAACCGGTCATCAAAGCGTTAATGTATACGGCCTGCCCGAAAAAACGTATGAAATACGAAGTGAGGATACAGCCGTTGACGTTCAGGTTCATAGGAATATAACTGTGCAGATTCCGCAATCAAACTTGCCGCTTGATGATAAAAACAAGTCGCTACCTGTCTCTGTTGAGACTCAGCCTGCCCGTAACACAAAAAAACGCGGAGACGTAGTAAGTAAAAAATACGGAGACGGGTATGTCGTGAAGAGAGCGATTAATTCTGGGAAGACGTATGTCACTATCCAGTTTGGAAATATTCAAAAAACCTACGATGAGGATGTTGCTCGAAAAAACAGAGAGCTTACATTCTTCTAATCCAAACGGAAAAGCTTACCGGCCGCCACGATGGTAGCCGGAAAGCCTTCCCGGGTTAGATCAGGTCACTATATTCGACGTGAAGCTTGGCCTTGGCTTTCTTGAGCCTTGAGAGAAACGTCGTGCGCGGGATGCCGAGGATATCGGCGATGTCGCTGTCCGAAAGGCCATCGAGGCGAAGCTCCCCAATGCGACGAGCTTCCGGCATCAGCTC
>CALLZZ010000401.1 GCA_937858235.1 uncultured Clostridia bacterium | reverse complement strand
CACGTCGAGACCGTAGTATTGATGTCAAGGCGCAGGGACTGAAGTGTAAAAGAACCCGGTAATCAAGCCATTTTCGGGATTCGTGTTGTTCAGGACGGCTTAGAGATTACCGGCATGAAGCACTCTGCGGGAACTTATCAAACATGCCTTTCTCTTAGGGTTGAGACTCGCGATTGGATATTCGATAGGTTGTGACTTGTGATTGGATGTAGTGTTCAGGTTGGATGTCAAGATGGCTGATATGATTTTGCCCAAGGAGGTCAGACATGAAAAGAGAGACAGCGATAATCATCGTGTTGCTGATTGGAATTGCGATGGCGATTCTTTGGAGCTTTGTTTTTGTGAATGTGCTTCACAGTATGGCAGGAATCGGAGTCGGCGTTTGCTTCGGCATTGCCTTTGCTGCCTCGACAGGTGTGATTCTCCACAGTAAAAAGAATAAAAAGTAGCCAACATATTTCATGTAGAAGATAAAAAGAGAGCAGGCCGCTCTGGGAGACAATCCCATGAGCGAGCCTGCTCTTATTCGTTGATGTCGATGGCGAGTCCGGATTTGAACCGGACGGTGAAGTGGTCGTCGTAGACGGTGATCTGCTGGATGAGCTTTCGGACAAGGCTTTCGTCGAATTCTGTGATTTCGGCCTGCTGCTTTCCGATGAATTCCTGCAGCTCGGCGATGCGCTTCTGCGTCTCCTCGCGGCTGCGGGTATCGGCTTCGGCCTGTGATTTCTGCTCCCGCAGCCGGAAGATTTCATCGGCGATGGCGTCGTAGTCCTGCTTGTTGTTGGCTTTGCGGATGAGTTCCTTCTGTAGCTCGTCGAGCCGTGCCTGAATGCCGTCCGGGCTCATCGTGTCGGCGGTGGTTATCGTTTTGGCAATGTTCTCCTGCATCTGCCGGATGAAGCCGTCCCTGTCGGTGAGAATCAGGTTAAACGCCTTGACCGTGACCTCCTGCAGAAGGTCTTCCTTGACGGTTCGGCTGGTGCAGTTCATGGTTGCGCGGCTGGGTTCAAGGCGGCTGATGCATCGCCAGACAATGCTTTTGCAGCCGTGGTTGTTCCAGTGGACGCGCCGGTAAAGCTCGCCGCATTCGCCGCAGACGACCATCTGTGAGAAGCAGTTGTTGCCGGAGTAGATGCGCTTCTGTCCGTTCGGCCCGGTGTGAACCTTCCTGCGCCGCACAAGCTCGGCCTGCACCTGCATGAAGATGTCCTTCGGAATGATGGCCTCATGATCGTCTTCCACATAGTACTGCGGCAGGGCTCCGGTGTTGCGTACGCGTTTCTTGGTGAGGAAGTCCGTGGTCACGGTTTTCTGCAGCAGGGCATCTCCCATGTATTTCTCATTTCGCAGGATCTTGTTGATGGTGGAGTCGTACCATTTTGTCTTTCCCGCGCCGGTGAGGATGCCGTCCTTCTCCAGCCCTTCGGCGATCCTCTTCATGGAAAGACCTTCGAGGTACTCCCGGTAGATGCGCTTGACGACCTCCGCCTGCTCCGGGTCGATGACGAGGTGGCCGTCGCTGTCCTTGGTGTATCCGAGGAAGTGGTTGTGGTTGACCTGCACCTTGCCCTGCTGGTAGCGGTACTGGAGCCCGAGCTTCACGTTCTGCGAAAGCGACTGCGATTCCTGCTGCGCGAGGCTCGCCATGATGGTGATTAGGACCTCGCCCTTGGAGTCCATCGTATTGATGGATTCCTTTTCGAACCATACCGCGATGTTCTTGTCCTTGAGGAGCCGGATGTACTTGAGGCAGTCGAGCGTGTTGCGGGCGAAGCGGCTGATGCTCTTGGTGATGACCATGTCGATGTTCCCGGCCATGCATTCGTCGATCATGCGGTTGAACTCGTCACGCTTCTTCGTGTTTGTGCCGCTGATTCCATCGTCGGCGAAGATTCCGGCAAGCTCCCATTCCGGGTGGCTTTTGATGTACTCCGTGTAGTGGGAGACCTGCGTTTCGTAGCTGGTTTCCTGTTCGTCCGAATCAGTGCTGACGCGGCAGTATGCCGCCACGCGTAGCTTCGGCTGCTCGGCTTGCTTGACGTTGTTTCCGACCTGCCGTCTGGCAGGGATGATTGTCACGTTTGCCATCACTGCGCCTCACTTTCAATCAGGCTGTACAGGTATTCCGCCTGCTGCTTTGTGTCGTCATAGGCCTGCTCGGGAGCGGCCAGCTTGAAATGGGTCGGCGGTTTTCGTGTGTCCGGCGACTGCTTTTTTCTGTTCGTCCGTCCGAGCTTCTCTGCCCGGTGCAGGCGTTCGGCTTGTGCTTTGTCGTAGGTTTGCTGGTCGATGATGGCGGGGTAGTAGTCGTCTCCGAGGTAGTGTCTGTTTTCGAGCAGGCGCTTTGCCGAGCCGTGCCAGGTCTGGATTCCCGCTTCGTGTGCAGCCTTGGCAAGCGCCATGCCATCAAGGTAGTTTTTGTAGAGGTTTCTTATCTGCTGGGCTTTCTCTTTATCGATGACCGCTTTGCCGTTTTCGATTCTGTATCCGTATGGTGTGTGTCCCATGTTTTTCACATCCTTTCCGTGAGCGTGAGCCCGCATTTGAGCTGGAATACTGCCTCGTGCCGTGAGCGAATGACAATACGTTCAACGAACCGTGTAAAAAGCCGGTCGTCGAAGTATTCCAGCATCGAGCTTTTCTCGGTGAAGTGCAGCAGATCCTCTGCATGCATCAGAGCTGTGGCTTCACTGCTTGTCGTGTTCTGCAGGGCGTCTATCTGTTTTCGAATGCCATCGGCCTGCGAGAGAAGCTCGGCTGTTTGCTGGCTGTAGATCACTTGGTCGATGAATCCCTGCGCCATGAGCTTCGTGAGCGTCTTGCGTTTGTCGGCATTCTCGGCAAGGCTTGTTTCAAGCTGCTGTATTCGGCTGAGTGTCTGGCTCGTAGAATTCCGCTTCAAACTTTCCGCATATGGCTTGAGGATCAGCCGGTGCACAAAGATGAGCTTGTTCATCATGGTCATGAATGCGAGCTTGAGGTCGCTGTCCCGGATGAAGAGCATGGAGCATTTGCTCTTGTCGGCGAGATGCGTCTTGCAGCTCCATGCCGCGTAGCTTCCGTCTGTTGTGTAGTTGATGCGCCGCTTGAATGTTGCGCCGCACTCGCCGCAGATGATTCTGCCGGAGAATGCGTAGCGGTTCTGGTACTTTTCATCGCCCTTGCTGATATTCTTCTCATCAGCCCGCTGCGAGATGAGCTTTTGCGCGGCTTCCCAGTCCTCGCGGCTGACGATCGGCTCGTGATGATTCTGCTGCAGGTACTGTGTTTGTTCACCGTGGTTCAGGTGCCGCTTGTAGGCTGAATCCGACCATGTCTTCTGGTAAAGGCAGTCGCCGCAGTATTTCTCGTTTGCGATCATCCCGCGGATTCCTGACGGGCTCCAGCGCCCGCCTCGCTTCGTCGGGATCTGCTCCCGGTTGAGCTCCGCGGCAATGGCAGCGGTACCCTTTCCGGCAAGTGTCTCTGAGAAGATACGGCGGACAATCTGCGCCTGCTCCGGGTTAATGGTCATCGTCTCGCCGTCCCAGTCGTAGCCGTATGGCGGATAGCTTATCTTGAACGTGCCGTTCTCGAACCGTTTTTTGATGCTCCATTTGCTGTTCAGGCTGATGGAAAGGGATTCGTCTGCTGCCATGCTGGAGAGGATGGAGAGGAACAGTTCGCTTTCCATCGAACCGGTGTTGATGTTTTCCTTTTCGAACCAGATGGGAATATTCAGCTCGAGGAGCTTTCGGACGAGTTCAAGACAGTCGGTGGTGTTGCGTGAGAATCGGCTGATGCTCTTGGTGATGACCATGTCGATCTTCCCGGCCTTGCAGTCCTGCATGAGCCGTTCAAGCTCCGGACGTCTGGATTTGCCGGTGCCGCTGATGCCCTCGTCGTAGTAGATCCCGGCGAACCGCCAGTCGTCACGAGAGGTGATGTAGCTTTCATAGTGCGTCTTCTGTGTTTCAAGGCTTTCAAGCTGTTCGTCCGAGTCCGTGGAGACGCGGCAGTAGGCGGCAACACGCAGCTTCTTTGACTCTGTTTTTCCCCTGTTTGCCTGTTCGATTCTTGTGATTTTCTTCAATTGGCCTGCCTCCTTGT
>CALLZZ010000400.1 GCA_937858235.1 uncultured Clostridia bacterium | reverse complement strand
GCATTGCATCAAGGCGGCGGATGACCGTCATCGGCAGAATAACGTCACGGTATTTGCCGCGGACATAGACGTCGCGCAGGCAGTCGTCTGCGATTCCCCATATAAAGCTGACTATCGAGTTGTACTCCTGATTGTCCATTGATTTTCTCCTTCGTACCGCTGTTTCTTCGCAGCGGCCTTTTTCATTTATTATGAATTACCGGCTATCCAATAGTCTGGACTTCGCCGATCAGTTTTCCTTGTTTTCCTTTTCGCTGTTTTCTTCGGCAGCTCCGCCGGAGCGAATCCAGTCATCGACTTCGCTCAGTTTGAATTTCCAAAGTCGCCCGACTTTGTATGCAGGCATGTTGCGCTTGTTGATCCATTGCATGATGCTTTCGCGGCCTACCCCGAGGTATTCCTGCACTTCCTTCATCGTTGACCATTTTTCTATATTCTTATCCACGCGTGTCTCCTTCGTCCGACGTATGGAACGTCACCTGAATCCTTATATTGAAATCCCACCGCTTATTCGGAAAGCAGTTCTCTCCATCAGCATCCTGCATTTCCCACTTGCATTCGAAGTTTCCCTCGAAGCCACGGACATCTATGTCTGTGGCTATTTTTGTAAATTCGCCCGGCCCTGTATCCGGTACCGGAATAACGGTCTGAGCCGGCCGAGGATGTATTTCTGTCTGATTCACCAGAACCAGCTTCCGGTCATGCCATTCACATGTTCCACGGTTCTGTAATTTCCATTCGTGGTGAATGATCTCATAGCAGTCCGCTTCATGACGCCTGCCGCCGAATTCAACCATAACATCATCGCCAGCATACCGAGGGCCGCTTATGTCATCTGCAGATATCGGTTGCCCTGCCAGAAGCGTCTGATACATCTCCCAGACTGCGTTGTCAACGTCGTCACCGGGAGTTGTCACGAACAGACTGAACTGTGCTGCAAGAGCATGAGCGAACTTGGCCTTGTCCAGTTGCGCTCCAGAAGGAATTCCGAACTCCGCCATGCAGGCTGTGAGCTTGTTGGCGGGCAGGTTCTTGTCAATGAATGCAGCAAGCCCATCCAGGTTAATCGGATTCGGGAACGACTCCTTTATTTCCGGGATGAGCGGTCTGTCCTTGGCATAATGCCTCTCGCCTTCAAGAGCTTCATTTGTCCTGTTCTTATATGCAAGAGGCATCACAAAATAATGGCTTCCAGCAGCATTGAAGAACTCGATGATATAGGTTCCTTGATTCCGCTGATTATCTAAAAAGCCATACAGCTTATTGAGAAATTCGTTGCTCTTAATACTGATCACCTCCTCAGGACCTGATTCAGGACCTGCAAGACCTGATTTGCTGCGTGCCTCCCTTTTTCAGGACCTAACTGTCATTCGACAATAAGGTCAGTTGATCGAACGGGCCCTGAAGACAACAAAAGACAGACCTCTGGAATTAATTATACGAGTTCTTTATAAACAAATCAACAGTATCAGATTTCAGAAGCGTCAAACATACATGAATCGACAAATACAGGCAAACAAATGGAGGTGAGACAGTGACTCACGACGATAGAGAAATGTGGCGCATCAATATCGAGAACGATGCTGACCAGGTCTGCTCCATCTACGGAGAGGCAGCTGTCGATGGCGTGTTTCAGCGCTACGACGCGACCTGCTTCGACGATCTCTGCCCTTCCTATTACGAGGAAGTGTTCGGCGATCTGGAGCTGATGATTAACGACAACTGAGAATCTCCTATGAAACATATCGAAAAAGGGCTACAAAACAGCCCGCAGAGCTCCATATGTTAGGAGGTTCGGATTTGCCCTGAGCAAGGCGTTAAAAGGCTCACCGCCATAGCCGTTCACCCCGGTGCACAGAGGTGGCTCGAGCGGTTGTAGCGGTCACAAATGAATAAAAAACCAGTCTACGAGCGTGGCTGGCCGAACGAAACGAGTTAATTCCCGTTCCGTCTGGCCTGTCACGCTCCTTTTTTGTGCGGCCTCCGGTTCGGGAGAAGCGAACGGAGGTATCGCACATGAAAACCAATGACAATCAGAGTAAACGCATCTACGACAAGACCACCAAGCAGTGGTACGAGATCCCGGAGGACCAGTATCGCGAGTACGACCGCTGGCGCACGGCTCTTCGCAAGAGAATGCAGTACCGCGGCGAGTGCTTCTGCCCGCGCAGCAAATGGTGGCTGTGCGACGGCAACTGCCTCGACTGCGAATTCCACAACAGCACGACCGTCTCTCTTGACGATCCGCTGCCGGACGGCGAAGGAACGCTCGCCGACTACGTTCCGGACGACGCTCCTCTTATTGAAGAGGTGCTGGCCGAGAAAGCGGAGCTGGATCAGCTGTTCGCGCGTCTGCAGGAGCTCATGCCGGAGGCCAAGCGTATCGGCGAGCTCAGGGAGGAAGGCCTCTCCGACGAGGCCATCGCCGACATCATCGGTATCAAGCGCACGACATTCCTGTCCCGCCTGAAGAAGGCCAAGGAAAAGCTGGCTAAGGAATTCCCGTACTGGTTCTAAGCGTCTGCTCCGGCTGCCCATCGTGGTGGCCGGAGCTTTTTCTGAAATTCCTCTTTTTCCTTCGTCAAAACGGTCTGCCCGCCTCCAGTGGGAAGTGTAAGGAGCGCGAAAGCAAGATGCTCCGGATTGGAGGCAAGCGATGAACAAGACACGCAACAGAAGTCCCGCGGACACGGAGGCTATCGCAGTGCTT
>CALLZZ010000399.1 GCA_937858235.1 uncultured Clostridia bacterium | reverse complement strand
AAAATCCGTTCACCGTCTTTATGCAAGGATTGTCTGGACGATTTTGGGGATTTAAAGTATCAATCCTTTTCCCACATGCCGGGCATCGAAAAGGCAGCCAAGAGGTTGGGTCTTAGCTGCCTTATGCTGAATTTTCAAGTTATGCAACAGGCTCAAAGTCAAAGCCCACCGCTTGCCATGACGCTACTCCACCGGAAAGCTCCAGAACATCGTACCCATTTTCAAGCAGAATAACAGCAGCTTTGGCCGCCATGTTGCACCAAGTGTCCCAACAGTATACAACGATTGTTTTGTCCTTTGGCAATTCATCTATCCGCTCTGCAAGCTCTCTCAGCGGTATAATCGTTGCCCCCGTTATTTTTTGTTTCAGGATGTGGGGTGGAGCATTGCGCACATCGACAATCAGAAATTTGTCCGGCTCAGCCTTTGCAGCTTGGGAGAAATCCATCGGACTGATGGTTGCCTCCAATTTTGCTTTGAAATAATCAATCTTGTTCATCATCATCTACTCCTTTTCGATTTTTTCAAGTAGGCTCCACAATTGTGAAACCTCGTTAGGATTTAGTTTTTGTAAGAAAACATCCTCGCATTGCTTCATGTCAACCCATAAAGAGTTAATCAGTTTTTTTCCTGCATCCGTTAGGACAAGGCAATATGCCCGCCTGTCCGTTGGATGTTTGATACGCATGAGCAGCCCCTTTTCAGCAAGCTGGTCAACGATCTGCCCCATCGTGGTTTGGTCGATACGTTGGATGAGGGCAACTTCCTTTTGTGTCAAGTTTTGATGTTCATGAATCACTAATAAAGTGCCATTTTGTTTAGAGGTGATGCCAGAACGGGTTAAATCCTCTTCAAACAATTCGTGCATACGCTGCGCCGCTTTTGCTAACTTAAACCCTAAAGAATCCTCTATCTTCACTCATTAGCCACCCCCTTTAAATATAATCAGTATTACTGATTATAAGTATAACTTATTATATATCTTGTGTCAATACTCACTTTATAAACTATTTATGAAAGTAGGTGAAATATGTTTATATGGGATTTTGTCCTTGGAACTGTGATGGATCAGATCATCGAATGGTTTTATGGACAGGTGGTCGGCTTTCTTGCCGACTTTTTTGCACAGATGGGAAACATGGGCGTGGAGCTGTTTGAGATGAACTGGGTAGCTTCTATCGTTCTGTTTTTTTCTTATCTGGCTTGGGCGCTGTATGGGACTGGACTGGTGGTGTCCTGCTTTGAAACAGGCATTGAATACCAACACGGTAGAGGTAGTATCAAGGATGCTGCATTAAATGCCATTAAAGGCTTTATGGCAGTATCTCTATTTACCCTCGTACCAGTGGAGCTGTTCAAGCTATCGGTCAACTTACAAAGTAGCCTTACTGCGGGTATTACAGGTTACGGCCAAAGCTTTGGTGAAGTGGCAAATCAAATCATCGCGGTGCTTGGTAGCACACCGGATCCAGGCAGTGCCATAAGCTCCGGTATCTTTGGTGGGCTATCGGTTATTACAAGTCCAATTATGCTGCTCTTTATAATTATAATGATGGGTTATTCGGTAATAAAAGTGTTCTTTGCCAACCTCAAGCGAGGCGGTATTCTTCTCATTCAAATAGCAGTGGGTAGCCTCTATATGTTCTCTGTTCCAAGAGGGTATATAGATGGCTTTATTCAATGGTGTAAGCAGATCATCGGCTTATGCCTTACAACCTTTTTACAGGCAACGATTCTAACAGCCGGACTTATGGTGCTAAAAGACCATGCTTTGCTTGGGCTTGGACTCATGCTTGCTGCAGGAGAAGTGCCGAGAATTGCAGGTGCTTTTGGCCTTGATACTAGCACTAAGGCAAATATGATGAGTGCTGTTTATACGGCTCAAGCAGCTGTCAGTACCACCCGAACCATCGTACAGTCAGTTGCGAAATAATAACACAGAAAGGAAAAATCTATGAAAATTATCTATGTAGCATCCCCTTATGCAGGGGATATAGAAAAAAACACAGTGTTTGCCAAACGAGCGTGCCGCCATGTAATGGAACAAGGGCACGCTTTTTTTGCGCCCCATTTGTTATACCCCAGCCTGCTTTGCGAAACAGTTCCAAGAGAACGCCAGCTGGCACTGGATATGGGGCTTGTTGTGCTCTCGGTTTGTGATGAACTATGGTGCTATGGGGATCGTATTTCTCAAGGCATGATGGCAGAAATCACAGAAGCTGAAAGGCTTGACATTCCCATTCGCAGGGTAATGGAACAGGAAAAAGGCTTTGTTATTGGAAATGTTAAAGGTAATATACAGGCCGAGGCTCCCATACCGGAAATGGCAATAGGTATGGTCTAATGATGACCATGGGGAGCCTCTTTGATGGGATTGGGGGCTTTCCTCTTGCTGCAGTTCATAACGGAATAAAACCTGTGTGGGCAAGTGAAATAGAAGCCTTTCCCATCGAAGTAACGAAAATTCGATTCCCCGATATACTCCATGTCGGGGATATTACAAAGCTTAATGGAGCGACACTGTCGCCTGTTGATATTATTTGCGGCGGATCACCATGCCAGGATTTATCTGTTGCCGGTCAGCGCCGTGGTCTGGCAGGTGAACGCTCCGGATTATTCATGGAACAGACACGTATTGCAAAGGAGATGAGAAAAGCCGATGAACAAAGAGGTATGCCAACTCACCTTATACGACCTCGATACCTCGTTTG
>CALLZZ010000398.1 GCA_937858235.1 uncultured Clostridia bacterium | reverse complement strand
TAGAAAGGAGCGCAGTATGCCTAAGGACGATAACGGAGGTGATGCCTTAGAATGGTGATTACTGGCACGGCCCTGCAATCACGCGAACGATACCGGCGCAGGCATCGGGGCATGTTGGTTCCAAGGACTGGTGGCTCACCTACCAGCAGAGAATGTGCATGAGCACCGCCAAATCCGCAAGCAAAGAAGCAGGTATGTTTCTTGCGGTAGTTTCTGGTCTGGAGAATGACGTGGAAACGCCTATCGCTGCTGTTGGTGTTATTAAGCACGACTGCGAAAATACACACTTACGTCCATAATAAGTACAAAGAAGAAACCGTGCAGGACATTTCCCGAAAAAACATTTATCTTGGCTATCCCTCTAACTCTTCATACTCGTCTAAACTGACCACTACCATCTTAAAAACGGGCAACAGAATATCCTTTAGCATTGCGGGTCATGAGTCGACCTATGTCGATGATGCAATTACAGACCTGGAAGCCACAAAGATAAGTTTCTATTTTGCTGCAAAGAAAACAAGCACCCCGATAGGGACGAATGGCCTATACTGGGCTCGTTTTGTCAATGTGGCCTGTGATACCTGGAGGGAAGTACCAAACAAATTTAGCAGCGGGGACGTGGCAACGGCAGACTGCGCTAAAGCAGAAGTCCTGCTGAACAATCTACCAATGCCAAGCCTCGGGGGGCTGGGGAACGACTGGGAAACTTTCTGCTTAACGCCTGGTTCCAACCAGATTATGACCGCGTATTCCGACTGGGTAGACGCTGGGAAAGAGCCAATGTTTAAAATGCGTTACCGGGAGGTGTTCTTGTGATTATCTATTTTTCTGAGACAGCATCTCCGCTGCTTTTAACCTATGCGTCTGCATCCATAACGGGCCTGACTATTTTCGAAAAGTTATTTCACCTTTGTACGCAAATCATCATATTTACCAGGCATAGCCTCCTACTTGATTAGAAGTAAGGGAGATGTTTTACTGTCTAGTATTATACTGGTCAGATTTTTCATGTCTGCTTTCATGAACACCAATTTTGTGTCCACCATCAATTCCGACATCAGCGTTGTCCTTTGGCTGCATCTTCCGGAGCTCTGGGTTGCTTTTGGGGCGGTCTTTTAAGCGATTTTTATTGTTGTCCATACGATCTCACCTCCCGGTATTCTGAAGTCCTCTGTTTTTTGCAGCGTTCGCCTCGTCCTTGATCTCATGCCGCAGGCCGCCGAGAGCATCCATCCGGCGCTCATTTTTGTCCTTCAGAGTTTGCTTCATTTTTTGATCGGATGTTTTCTCCATCATTTCGTTGGAACGGTGGATATTGTCGATGGTCCTATCAATATTATGCTGAATTCTGTCTACATTGTCCGCACGGTTGTCTGGATTCGATTTCATTAAATTTACCTCCTGATTGCAATTTATCTTCTGTTCACTCCGTTGCTGGAGGAATTGTGGTGTGTTCTGACGCTTAAGTGTGTCAAACGACACTGCTTTTTCCAAATCACCTTCTGGAACTAGTATTTGTCTTCGGCCTGGAATAATGCATTGCATGCAGGGAATCCTAATCAAAGAGGTGATATTTCATGGCTAAAGACAGTCAAATCGATCCAAAAGGGATCCGTGAACAGAAGGCGAAAGACGGTCTCACGTCAGCTCGGAGCGCAAACGATGGAGAAGGATGCAATCACAAAAAACAGTCCGCCAGCAGACACAAGCCAGGCAATGACAGATAACTACAGGAAAGCGGAGGTACCAGCGTGCCTCCGCTTTTCCTTTTCAGTACCTACGATTCCGTGCTGGCTACGGATATTTTCTGGGTGAGTTTTTTCTCACTGTACGTCCGACGGAGTTTCGGCGATAATCATCTCAGAAACCTCCAGATTGTATTGAGTGGTATCAATTTCTTCTGAAGTTTCTTGATTATTCTGTGCCCTGGTTTAGACCGAATTTGGCTCGTGCGCTTTCTGCCTGCGGATCATGCTTGATATTTTTGGAATGGAACTTTCCATCCTGTTTTTTGTTCTGCTTGCTGTTGCTCATTTTGTTTTCGCTCAAGGTTTTCACCTACATTCTATGGTTTTCGGTTTTGCAAGACTCCACCTGATACCCGAGCTGCTCCAGACGCTTTTCCAGTCGGTTGCAGGTGAGTCCCGTATTGTCGTAATCCACCGCCA
>CALLZZ010000397.1 GCA_937858235.1 uncultured Clostridia bacterium | reverse complement strand
GATTTCTTTAACCCCTTCGTGGACAAGGGCTTGAGTGATCGGCTGCGCCATGTGGCAGAGTCCGACTTCGGCCGGATCAGCTACACCGAAGCAGTGGAGATTCTTCAGAAATCCGGTCACAAGTTTGATTACCCGGTGACCTGGGGCTGCGACCTCCAGACCGAGCATGAACGTTACCTGACTGAGCAGCATTTTAAGCGGCCTGTTTTCGTCACCGATTACCCCAAGGAGATCAAGGCATTTTATATGCGTATGAACGACGACGGCAAGACGGTGGCCGCAGCGGACTGCCTGGTACCGGGGATCGGCGAAATCATCGGCGGCAGCCAGCGTGAAGAGCGTCTGGATGTGCTGGAAGCCAGAATCCGGGAACTGGGCATGAATCCGGAAGACTACAAGTATTACTGTGACCTGCGCCGGTACGGCGGCTGTCACCACGCAGGCTTCGGCCTGGGCTTTGAGCGGATGGTTATGTACCTGACTGGTATCTCCAACATCCGGGATGTCCTGCCCCACCCCAGAACCGTAGGCAACGCGGACTTTTAACCCCTTTCCCGGAGCCTAAGCTTGTATGCTTTGGTCAACTTAAATTGGAAACGGACGCAACTATTTGCGTCCGTTTTTTATTCGCTTTGTAATTGTTATTGGGGACGGGCTGTGCTATGATGCACTTCATATGTTCCTTTTGTTTGGAAAGGAGGCCGCTCATGCAATCCTCAACCACTTCCCACATCCTGCTCACAGTGTTTCGGATCTTGTTCACGGTTCTTGTCCTGTTGACCATCGTGTTTATCTTTCGCAACTCTCTGGAATCCGGCGTACTCTCCTCCGCCCGCAGTCAGGCAGTCACCGCCACAGTGAATCATCATCTGGGCAGGATCGGGGTCAATCCCCTCTCCAACGCCCTGGTGCGGAAATTAGCCCACTTTGGAGAATATCTGCTACTGGGCTTCGGCTACGCCCTGTGCCTGCGGGTCTACACCCGCCACTACATCCGTCACATCAGCTGGCCCCTCCTCCTGGGTCTGGCCATCGCCAACATGGACGAAACCATTCAAGCCTATGTCTCCGGACGCTCCAGCAGCCTTCGAGATGTCTGGATTGACTTTGCCGGCTGCTGCACCGGCGTAATCGCCGCTCTTTGCGTTCTTCTTTTGCTTGACAGCTTATTCTCTCTCATGGGCCTTGGCCGGAAATCCTAACCCTTTGTATTTTGTATCTGGAATTGTCAAGTCAAGTGCAACACTATGTTAAAAAGACTTTATGCGGAGATTTCCACCCCAAGCATTTGCGTAGTCTGAAGTTTATTTTTTATGAATCCTGCAATATCATAAGATTTTGGCAGATACTCTCTGAGCAGATCATCGGTGTTCTCGTTTGTGCCATGCTGCCAATGAGCATTTGGATCCGACAAATAGACTAGCAATCCGGCATAGATAGCCCGGTAAATGGTGGAATAGCTGATTCTGAACGCGCTGTTTTCATGAACAAAGCGGCTCGCAATTTGCTCCGGTGACCATTGCCCTTTGTAAATTCAAGATATAAAAAAACGTCTGCCTGGGCAGACGTTTTTTTGCATCTCCGCAACGCAAAAAACAGTCCGCGGTTCTGCGCACTGTGCATAAACTGTATATTATGATTCGTCTGTCCTCCTGTGGGCCTGACGGCCCACAGGAGGACCAGTAATCATGTGATTCGATGTATGAATCCCGGACATTTTCACGTGAATCAGCTGGCCCTTAATTAACTTTATGATACCGCAGGATCGTTCAGAAGTGTTGAACGCCCCTTCGAGGGGGAATGATTCGAATATACATTTCTTTCACCCCAGGGCAAATTTTTGCTCTGCTCCCGTTGACAAATCCGCACCGGGGGAGTAGCATGAACGTATGAACAATCATTCATCTATTTTCGAAAGGAACTACCCTGATGAAAAAATATAACATTGTCGTCGATTGTCCCAACTGCGCCGCAAAAATGGAGGCAGCAGCAAAAAAGGTGCCGGGCATCACGGAAGCATCGGTGAGCTTTCTGGCGCAGAAGATGCAGGTTGCCTTTTCCGATGGGGCAGACCCTACGGAAACCATGACCAGGGTGCTCGCTGTCTGCCGCAAAATCGAACGCAACTGCGACATCCAGTTCTGACATGAGGTAACTGCTATGGATCAAAAACAGAAACAAGTCCTTTGGCGGCTGATCGTCGCCGCCCTGCTCATCGCAGCGGTACAGTTTATTCCGGCCACCGGCTGGGTGCACCTCATTCTCTGCCTGATTCCCTACCTGATCATCGGCTACGATATTCTGCTGGAGGCCTGGCACGGCATTTGCAGCGGTCAGATGTTTGACGAAAACTTTTTGATGGCCACCGCCACCGTAGGCGCAATGGTTCTGGGCGAGTACACCGAAGGGGTCGCCGTTATGCTGTTCTACCAGCTGGGGGAACTGTTCCAGAGCTGTGCCGTAGGCAGAAGCCGCGCCAGCATCTCCCAACTCATGGATATCCACCCGGAGTACGCCAACGTAGAGGGGCCGGATGGTACCCCTGTGCGGACTGACCCGGAAGCGATTGCGGTAGGCACCACCATTTTGGTTCAGCCTGGGGAGCGGATTCCCATTGACGGGGAAGTCATTCAGGGCAACTCCTGTCTGAATACCAGCGCCCTCACCGGGGAGAGCCTTCCCCGCGCCGCAGCCCCAGGGGATCAGGTGATCAGTGGCTGCGTCAATCTGGAGGGACTGCTAAAAATCCGCACCACTAAATGTTACGGAGACTCTACGGTGGCAAAGATTCTGGATCTGGTGGAAAACTCCTCCCTGAAAAAAGCCCGGGCGGAACAGTTTATTACCCGCTTTGCCCGGTACTACACCCCCATCGTCTGCTTCTCCGCCCTGGCTCTGGCGGTACTGCCGCCCCTGATTCTGATTTTAATCGGCCAGACCGGTGACTGGCTCACCTGGCTCTACCGTGCCCTGACCTTCTTAGTCATCAGCTGCCCCTGTGCCCTGGTGATTTCCATTCCCTTGAGCTTTTTCGGCGGCATCGGCGGTGCCTCTCGCCGGGGCATTCTGGTGAAGGGCGCCACCGACCTGGAAACCTTGGCCAAGGCCAAGTGTGTGGTCTTTGATAAGACAGGGACGTTAACCCAGGGTGTGTTCCAGGTAACAGAAGTGGTTCCTGCCTCCGGTATGGCGTCCGATGAACTGCTGCGCCTGGCAGCTCTGGCGGAGCGCTACTCCAACCATCCCATCAGCCGGAGCCTCCGGGAGGCCTGCACTGAGTCACTGGATGGCATTGCAGTTACTGACGAACAGGAAATCAGCGGCCACGGCGTCATCACCCAGATCGAGGGCAAAACGGTAGCCGTAGGCAATCTGCGTCTGATGGAACGGGAGCACATCCCTGTGACAAATCAGGACAGCGCCGGTACCACCGTCCATGTGGCGGTAGACGGGGTGTACGCCGGTACCATCCGGATTGCCGACCAGGTTAAGCCCGGGGCAAAGGCAGCAATCCAGATGGTACCGGCGTACCCCCCGTCTACC
>CALLZZ010000396.1 GCA_937858235.1 uncultured Clostridia bacterium | reverse complement strand
CAAAAATTATATAGAATCCAATGCACTTCCATAACAATTAATATCAATCGCAGGTGTAGTACCCAAACTTTGTAGCTCTATTAATAATTTTAGAAAGAAGAAAATCAATGATTCTTCCTCTGTGCTTTTCATCAAAACATCATTTTTATAATCTGCCAAGAATGAACCTTCTGCTAAGATACATCCAATATCTAGTTTACTTTCATCCTCTAAGCTATATATAGCTTCTTCAAAGCTTTTCCCTAGAGGCGGATTCCAAACACTTGATAACGTTAATATTCCCGAAAGAATCTTATTGTGTGGCTTTGGAGCATAATATCCACCGGCATGCGGGATTGCTGTTGATGTCCTTTTTAAAGAGCGTACACTTTTTGTTTTATCACCAGCATAGATGATATTTTCTTTATTAATTTCTTGCTTAACTTCAAATATAGCATAAACGCTCTCGGCAGGAATATAATAAGCATTATCCTGATTGAATACAAAGGGTGAATATTGTTGGTCGTAAATAACTACATCAATTTGATCACTCATATTTCCGTCGCAATCAATTATAAAAGCTTTATCTACGCTATATCTTTTCGGTAAATAAGTTTTTAGCCATTCAATCCAATTTAATTCGGATGAATCACCTTTTATGCCAGGATGCTGTATGTGTTGCCTATTGGTCGACAACTTAGCACACATCTGGGTCTGTAAAGAATAGAAAAGACTTTTAATATCAATTTGTCCCATATCACTACCCCCCTGTTTACCAAATAATCTTCTCCCAGTACTCTTCATTTCTACTCTCTTTAGCTTTCTTAGCTATATCCTCTTTTTCATATTTATACAAATCATCTGATATTACATTGTTTGTATTAGCAGGATCTTTGATAATTTTATCAACAAAATTATCTTTAAGGTAATCCAAGGTTGATAAGAAGTTTGCAGCTGACTGATTCTTATTTTTATATCTCAAAGCTTCTATTGTCACTAACTCCAAGTAAATAGAGGGAAAATCTAAATTGTGCAACTTTCTCCATATTTTTAATAGGATGATTTCCTCAAGCCTTCCAGAGTTTTTTACTATCGATATATGCTTGTGTATGTTGGTTTGTGTCCAAGTATTTTTCTTGTTTCTATATAAACTATGGTCATTTGTATTACCAACATGCTTCTTCCCAGGAACCAGGTCAATACTATGCCCACCGTAATTTATTCCTATAGAAACATTTTGTTTTCTACAATTAATACCCTTACTGCTAATATAGCTAAATAGAGAATCATAGATCTCCTTTAAAGTATTATTAGTAGTTGATTTTAGCGAAACAAATAAATCTAAATCCGAACTAATATTTATAGCATGAGTATTCCGGAACTTTTTGAACCGGCAATCCGGTAAATGAGTACCGCCGTTCCGTTAAAAACGATACCAGCAATCCGGAACAAGTGATACCGCTATTCCGGCGAAATGATACCGAAGTCATGAAAAATAATGCATCTTCATTTAAACTGTATGTATGCGCTTTATGGCGTAAATACAATTTAAGGAGGTCTCTATCATGACCAAGTATCGAGAGATTATCCGGCTGGCCGGATTAAATCTCAGCCAGACTAACATCGCACTCAGTGTCAGTGCATCCAAAACTACGGTCAACAAGGTTCTTAAAGCGGCAAAAGCTCAGAATCTCGTATGGCCATTGGATCCGAAGTACACAGATGATGTACTGGCACAAACCTTATTTCCCAAAGTGGAGACAGCAACGTCTTCCGCCAACAAACGGATGCCTGATTTCGCCTACATCCGAAAGGAACTGCTCCGTAATGGTGTCAACAAGAAGCTCCTATGGACAGAATACCTTGAGGAATGCCGTCAGGCCGGCGATGAGCCACTGATGTACTCCCAGTTCTGCTATTATATCCAGCAGGATGAGCAGAAACGCCGTGCAACGATGCACATCAACCGCAAACCTGGCGAACAGGTTGAAGTTGACTGGGCCGGTGATCCGGCTCACATCATCGATTCGGATACCGGTGAAATTATCAACGCTTATTTATTCGTCGGTGTCATGACTTACAGCCAGTATCCTTATGTTGAGGCTTTTATTGATGAAAAACAGCCGTCATGGATTGCTGCGCATGTCCATATGTACGAGTATTTCGGAGGTGTTGCAAAGATCCTTGTACCTGACAACTGCAAAACGGCAGTTGTTCACAATCATGGTTGGAAAGACCAGCGCATCAATGCTGTTTATCATGAAATGGCAGAGCATTACGGTACTGCCGTGATTCCGGCAAGAGTCCGTGCTCCTAAGGATAAGCCAAATGCCGAAGGTAGCGTCAGAAATATTTCCACATGGATCACTGCTGCACTGCGCAATGAGCAGTTTTTCTCAATCAGTGAGCTGAACCGTGCTGTCCGTCAAAAGCTGGAAGAATTCAGCCAACGCCCTTTCCAGAAAAAAGAGGGCAGCCGATATGAGATCTTCCGCGACGAAGAACTGCCATTGCTGGCACCATTACCTGTTGCCCCATACGAACTGGCAGAATGGAAACAAGCCACCGTTCAATTCAATTATCACATATCCTGTGCCGGAATGCTATACTCAGTTCCCTATGAATACATAAAGCGCAAGGTCGATGTGAGGGTTACAGATAAAACCATCGAAGTTTTTTATAATAACAAGCGTATTGCTTCCCATTGCAGGCTTTATGGGCGTAAGGGGCAATACAGCACAGTTACCGAGCATATGCCTCCGTCCCATCAGCAGTATCTGGAATGGAATGGTGACCGTTTCCGTAAATGGGCGGAGCGGATCGGTGAAAATACTTACCGCGTCACTGACGCAATCCTTACTTCTAAACGTGTGGAACAGCAGTCCTACAGGAGCTGCATGGGACTTTTAAAACTCGCAGACAAGTATTCTGTTGAACGGCTGGAAGCGGCCTGCAGGCTGGCACTTTCCTTTACGGCAACGCCAAGCTACAAAAGTATCAAGAACATTCTTGATACCGGGAATGACAAAATGGTGCCGCCGGACAGCCAGAAGAAACCAACCACTCAGCCCAACACATCTGCACACAGCAACCATGCGCTTACCAGAGGCGCTGATTACTACAGGAGGTAAGGAACTATGACCACACAAAGTACTATGGATAAACTGATTGAAATGCGCCTGACAGCTATGTCTGACGCTTTTCGCACACAGCTTGATGACCCTAAAATGAAAGATGTTGCGTTTGCTGACCGTTTCGGCATGCTTGTTGACATTGAATACAGCAACCGCAAAAGTAACAGCTTAAAGCGTTTAATTCGAAATGCCACTTTTGACCAACCGGAGGCGTACATTCAGGATATCAACTACACATCGGGTCGAAAACTGAACCGTGGCTTGATTGAGCGGCTGGCCACCTGCGAATACATCACAGAACACCGGAACATCTTCATTTCCGGAGCCACTGGGAGTGGCAAGACCTATATGGCCTGCGCCTTTGGGATGGAAGCCTGCAAACAGCGATACAAAACCAGATATATCCGCCTTCCGGATCTGCTCATGGAACTGGAGATGGCGCGCAATGATGGAACTTACAAAAAGGTTCAGGCGAAATATGCTAATCCGGTATTGCTGATCATCGATGAATGGCTTCTTCTGAAACCTACGGAGGCCGAACAGCACGATATCTTGGAACTTTTGCACCGCCGACGCAAGAAATCATCCACGATTTTCTGCTCGCAGTATGATTCCAGTGGCTGGTATGATCAACTGGGCGGAGATGATAGCCCACTTGCTGAGGCGATTCTTGACCGCATCAAGCATGATGCTTACAAAATCAATATCATCCCGACGGAGCCTGCTAACTACCGCTCCATGAGAGAGGTATATGGATTAGATCCTGCACAGAGCGAGTAAACTCGCACTAAGCAACTGATAATCTACGGTACTCTGTTCCGGACTAGCGGTATCTTTCCACCGGAACAGCGGTATTCGTTCCTCCGGAACAAGGGTACATTCTTATCGGAATAAACATAGCAGTTCCTTTTGCTCTTGATCCAGATATTTGAATATCATTAAGGCAATCACCTGCCCATTCTTTTATCATATTTATTAAAGGATTGACTACAAAACACTGTGTCAGAGCATCAACCTCATTAGGTACTTTATACTTAGCAATAATCCTTCTAACATATTCATCAGAAGTCATCATTTCACCCCTATTAATCTTAAAGTTCAACTTTATTCGTACATTCAATATGTAACGATTAAATTTATCAATCCATCTAAGTAATCTCTTGTCAGCTTAGGATAAATTTTTATCAAATAGATGATTCAGATTTTTATACCAATTCTTATTATGGACTATACGAGTCTCATGTAAATCATTATTTAGTATTTCAGCTTTTGTTAGCTGTGAAATGCTTTCCCAATCATTTCTTAAAACATAAGTAGCATTATTCACTTTTACACTCTCCAAAATGTACATGTTCAAATCTTCAAAACCGTGAACAATATAACCACC
>CALLZZ010000395.1 GCA_937858235.1 uncultured Clostridia bacterium | reverse complement strand
CCGTGGAACGTGGACTACGGCGGCGACGCGAAGCACCCCAGCTGGAAGCCCCGGCAGATTCTCAACGACAAAATGACTGAGGAGCAGTTTTACGCGTTCCTGCTCTCGGCATTCAGGGCGATGGCAAGCGCCTGCGAACCGGGCGCGATGGTTTATGTGGTGATGTCGGCGCAGGAATGGGGTACGATGATGACGGCGATGAAGGAGGCCGGCTTCCACTGGTCGTCGACGATCATCTGGGCGAAAGACGCGCTCGTGCTGTCGCGGAAAGATTACCACACGCAGTATGAGCCGATTTGGTACGGCTGGCTGGACGGTGAAAAACGGCTCTGCCCCCTGCAGGACCGCCAGCAGAGCGACCTGTGGCAGTTCGACCGCCCAAAAAAGAGCGCGGAGCACCCGACCATGAAACCGGTGGCGCTGGCGGGGCGGGCCATTGCAAACTCCTCCCGCATCGGGGACGTGGCGCTCGATCTGTTCGGCGGCTCCGGCACCACGATGCTCGCGGCGGAGCAGTCCGACCGCGTCAACTGCTCCATGGAGCTTGACCCGAAATACTGCGACGTGATCGTGAAGCGCTATATCGAGTTCCGCAAAAGCGACGAGGGCGTGTTTTTGCTCCGTAATGACAAGAAAACAGCATATCACGAATTTACTTGAATTATAAAAGGCAACCAAGCTACTGTTGCTGGCTGCCTTTGTGAATTAGCTTAAATTGATTTGACTCATACCGATAGATCTTAAATTTTGTCAATTCTTGTTTCTCAAAATCAATTAATCTGTCATCATAAAATCTGCCCATTCATACGGATTGTCTTTATAATGCTCCCGCCAATAATATATTCGCTCAACATATTGTTGCTTACGCTCCTCGACAACCCCTTTGCATTCTGGTATGCCGTAGTGTCTAATTATAGCTGTTAAATCATAGATTGGAAATCCTATCGCATGTCCCTTTGCATGAACTACGCCGCAAGCTTGCCCAATAGCATGACACAACGCTATATCTTCAAGAGAGTCGATTTCCTTTGCCACTGCATGAGCTTGCAAAATTGCACGCTGCGCCACGGGCATTTTAACTTTACCGGCAGCCCAAGCTTTTGAAGTCAGCACAGCGGATTCGAGCCGATTTTCGTTTGGATAACGCTCAAACAATTTTCTAACGGTTTCGTCTGCAAATTCAAATGCCCACAAAACCATTGTCCGATGATTTTGTTCCCCAATCAATATGGATAAGTCCGCTAAAAACTCACTATCTTGAGCAAAAAGAATCTGATTTTTCCTTTTGAGTCTATTTTGCACTTCGTTAATCCAATCCATATTCTCTCCTTTTGACAGATAAATGGAGTTTGTTTCGTTGTCTTCCTATGTATAGTAATATTTTATCTGCTCTCGGCATTCATCGCGCCCAATGCTCTTGTTAACAATGGCAAAGCCATATGAAGTGCTTTGAGATTATTACTAAGCATCGTGTGTTGCCAAGTGCCCTGTGATAATTTTTGCCTTGCTTTCTCGGATTTGCTAATCAGAGAAGCAATTGGGGCAAGCGCATTTTTCAAATCTTCTTCGGTATAACAATCCACAGCATTATTCTCTACTAATACTTTTGAAATTAATAATGAAGCTATATGAAGCGCTTTAAGCCTATTCTTTTGTAATGTATGTTGAGAAGTACCCTGCGCAAATCTCTCTTTTGATTTCTCCGTCCTGCTAATCATTGAAGCTATGGCTTGTAGTGCTTCGTTTATATCTTTTTTTGTGAAATCAACCATAAAATAAGCCTCAAAAATATGACATATGTCCAAGAAATTAATATAATTATACCATAAAATAACTAAAAAATCAACTGAAATGTTCTTGCCTTTATTCCATTAGACAAATGCAATTGTGATATGAACTTCACTAATGTCCATGTTTTGTGACTTGCTTTAACCGCCGAAAAGAGTGATGAATGGTACTGCGGAAACGAAAATCGTAATTTTACGGAGGAAACGAAAATGGAATTCAAGTTCAACGTCACAGGCGCGGAGCGCAAAAAACTTGTCGGGGCGATCAGCGAAATCCTTAATGCCCCGATGAAATACCTCGGCGCGCCGGGCTTCGGTTACGAGGTCGGCGGCTACACGGTGGACAAAAACGGAACGGTCAGCGGCGAGCACGACGACGCCCTTTTGACCGCCCTCGCCGAGCGGGGGGTTGAAACCGAAGCAACCGCAGACGCGGCCATCATGGAAGCACCTGAGACAGCCGAAACGCCGGAAACGCCTGACCGCCTTGCTATTGAAATGCCGGTGGACGGCTTCACGCCGGAGAAACTGGAAAACCTGAAAAAGCTGGTAGAGAGCAAAGCCGCGCTCATCAAAGCGGCCCTCGGCGCGGATGACCTGCCCATCGAATCGACCGGAGATACCCTCCGCTTCCCTTGGTTCTTCGGCGGCCTCGACGGCGATATGGCACAGGCCTGCACGCAATTTATCGCCGCCCTGTGCAAAACGGCAAAGGAGAAAAAGCGCGTGACCGCGAAAGCCCCTGACGAATTTGAGAACCCGCGCTTCGCCATGCGGGTGTGGCTCATCGGGCTCGGCATGGTGGGCGATGATTTCAAAACGGCGCGCAAATTCCTGCTCAAAAATCTCACTGGGAACGCTGCGTGGCGGTACGGCGCGCCAAAGAAAAAGGCCGCCGGCGAGTCCGCTGACGGCGCGGGCGCTGGCGAAGAAGACCCGACGGCGATTGCCGCCCCGGTGGAGGAAGAAACCGCACCTGCCGCCGACACGGGCGCAAACGTGGCCGAAGGAGCGGGTGCCGACCATGAATAACTTTCCCTCAAAAGAAACAGTCGAGCGTCTCCGGCGGGAATACCCCGCCGGAACACGGCTTGAGCTTATCTCAATGGATGACCCCTACACCAAGCTTCAACCCGGCAACCGTGCCACGGTTCGCGGCGTGGATGATGCCGGAAATATCCTGTGCGAATGGGATGGTGGTTCCTCGCTGAGTTTGATTCCGGGGGTGGATGAATTTTTGGGTATATAATCCCCCACTGGAAAGGTAATAAGAAATGAGGGCTTGCGTTATAAACATGATGAGCAGTTTACATTGATTAAGCTCTCAAGTCCTTTTAATAGCAGCATGATAATACTATTGTCCATATTCCACAAATTTTCTTATTTTTTCTTTGTCAGGATAAAAGCGCATAGAGTTTCTATAACAGTTGTCGAATATTGAAGTCATCATATCTTGCTTAATCATAACATTATAGTCCATATTATTATATTCATGAAGATTTTCTGCATATGCAGACGTAAGTTCTTTATAGAAGAGGTAAACAGGTAGAAAGTTGTTCTTTGATTCGAACAAATAATCAAGTTGATTTTTTAACTCTGAGGATGTTTTATCTTTGCAAGCTGCACCTATAAAACTCATGACATAATACGGAATTGGAAACCGCTTACTTTCACTTGCCTTTTTTTCTTTTTCCGCTTTATCATGCATTAAATAAAGCAAAAGCATATTGTCTATTGTACACCAAGTTTCAATATTCAAAGAAAATTCTCTATACATTGGGCTATTGGGTTTGAGAACTGAACTCCCTCGTGTAAAGGCAATATACCCGTTTTCACGAAAAGCCAGTAATACTTTAAGGAGTTTTTCAAGTGGTATCATGTAGCCACCTAATTTTAGAGGATGGATGTCAATCTTATCATTGAAAGGCTTCGCTTTGTTCTGTAACTTTGTAAACTCTACGGGATCTTTGTATTGCGCAGAATATCCTGTCTTATCACTTGGTTTAACCAACAAGAGATAACCACGCTTAAGAAATTCTGATTGAATATTCAGAAAATAATTTCTTTTCGAAGCAAATGCTTTATCGCTTATGGCATTTTGGCTGTTTGTAAATCTAACAATATTTTTGTCCAAACCAGCTTTATTCCTTTTTGTTGTCTCATCGAAAACAAATACCTTTACAAGTACATAAACTTTCTCAAACTCACTGTATACAGTAATATCGTCATAGTGAGAAAGCACTTCCGCAATTGAATTTATAGTTTGGCAACCATTAACAATTTGAGGGTTGGTTAACTTAAACCCGTAGTTATATTTTCGGCCTTTATATTCAGAAGGAAGTTTATCGACACCGAGTGTTTCGCAATCTTCACAAATAATTGTCACTCCATTATTGTAATAAAAAAAGTTTTCTCTATCTTTTTTATCCTTAAGAGTCTTAATAATTCCATTGTTTATTCCTCTTGTACCTAAATATTCACGGATGTTTTCTTCAAAAAGTTCGTAATTCTTTTTCTCGGCTTCTTTGTATATGCGATATAGCTCAGCAACATTTATCATAACATAGCGCAGATCAATCATCCATGGCATATCATAGTTTTCTGGTCTTACGTCAAGAGATGTAGCTTTTTGGCGAGTAGGCATTATTGTAGTAAATTTGACTTTGTTTGTGAACCTATCTTCAAAATACAGTCTACTTATATCTGACAAGTCAAAATATTTAGCATATACGGAAGCTTTGATTTCAGGCAAATTATAATCTTTATCGAATAATCCATCAATATCTGGTGAATGGTATTCATTAGTGACAAAAAAGTGAAGGTATATTTTATATTCATTGTCACCCTTTATTCGGTCAAAGATTTTTTGAAGTTCTGGATTTTTGCTATACTTCCCTCTCTGCAAAACAGATAGAGGTGTGGTCAGAAAATCCGACACGTCGTTTCTAACAACCACAGTGTTCGCTTCGTAATACTTATTTTGGATAATATAAAGCTCTTTGACGTCCTCGTAATGAACGAAACAATCAACACTTTTGTCGTTATACTCCGTAATATTGGAAGATATAATTTCTTCGTCAAGGCTATAAATGCGGCTCAATATCCAATAATTAAATGCAAATTCTGCCTTCGAAAGACGCGGATCAATGCTTCCGTAATCTCGTTGGATGAGTTCAATATCTTCATCTATTTGAATCTTAAAATTATCCATTGTTTATAAAACCTCCTCATAATTTGCGCCCATTAATTTATGTAATTACTCTTAGAAAACACGTTGAAAATGTTTTAGCTGGTATTGCTATAATTCAAATTTAATAAATCTAACCGATTTCTTCCAACATTTCTACATTATATTCCCATATTACCACTATTTCACTACTTCGTCCATTCCTTTTTCAACAATATGTACGATTATCCTGCCAGTCGGCTGAAAGTGCCAGCTCGTCTATCGAAATCTATATTTTTATGGGCTGTCCGGTGTGCTAATAGGAAAAAACGCCGCATAAAATAGAAGCAGTCTGCCGG
>CALLZZ010000394.1 GCA_937858235.1 uncultured Clostridia bacterium | reverse complement strand
TAAGTGTGATATTTCGGATATAATGGAAATTTCATTGGATGACAAAGAGCAACTTAATAACGAAAATGAAAAGGTGTAACAATGAAAAAGAAAAAAACGCTAAACACGTTTCGTGATAAATTTATATGTGGTGACTGTGAAACTGTTTTACAAACTATACCAGATTCGAGTATTGATCTTATACTAACATCTCCTCCCTATGCAGATAAACGTGATTATGGCGATGTAGATGGCACGATTCCACCTGATGAATATGTTGATTGGTTTATTCCAAAAGCAAGGGAAATGCATCGGATCCTTAAGGACGATGGCAGTTTCGTTCTTAATATCAGCGATAAAGTTGTAGATAACTTTCAGCACCTATATGTATTTGAGCTTTTGTTGAAATTATGTAAAGAAATTGGATTTCATCTTGTACGCGACTATATATGGTATAATCCTGCGACTCCTCCAAATGTATATTCTAGGGGAGGTTATGGTCGCACTAAAAAATCACACGAATATTGCTTTTGGTTGGCAAAGTGTGACACATGGGAATTTAATATGGATCCAATCAGAAAGCCGTACAGTAAAGATATGAAAAAATATCTTCAGGGCAAAGGAAAGGGAGATCGAAACTACAATACACGTCCCAGCACACATAATTTCGATTGTGAGAAGGTGTGGACCGATAACGGTGGTTCCGACCCTGGAACAGTAATTGAAATTGCAAACACAAGCAGTAATGATTATTTTATGAAGTTATGTAAAGAAGAGGGAATTGGCCACCCTGCACGTTTCCCCGAAAAACTGGCAGAATTTTTTATTCTTGCTGGAAGTTCTGCAGGAGATGTTGTACTCGATCCATTTTCAGGCTCTGGCACCACTGCTGCTGTGGCACAACGACTTAACCGCATATGGATTGGCATTGATGCTAATTCTGATTATTGCCGTCTTGCCGCTCTGAGATTGCAATATGAAAAGGATTTACAAGAAGAGGTTGCCGATGATAATACAGGAGATAAATAAGAGCAACTACGCAGTCCGACGAATGGATGGCGCAAAAGGAATGCTTCTGCTTCCAGATAAATCCATAAAACTCATTTATGGTTCACCTCCATATCCCAATGCAGAACGTGAATATGGAGTATGGCGATCGTCTGAATATATAAGAAAAATGTCACCATTTTTGGATTCAGCTTGTTTAAAACTACGCGATGATGGCTTTATTGTGATAAATGTTAAAGCGAACAGGGAGAAATCAACATCCAAATGTTCGTCCAAACGTTCATTGGTAATAGAAAAACTCGCAATAGAAATGGAAGAAACGTGGGGATTGCATTGTGTTGATATCGAGATTTGGGTAAAAGAGAATCCTGTACCCACGGGACTTCGGGTAGCCTGCCAAGATGCTTATGAACAGAATCTATGGTTTTCAAAATCCTCTAAATGGACAATAAATATTGACGCAATACGAAGGCCTTATGAATCCCATAGTGTTCAAACATACGAAACCTACGAATACAAGCCCCGTTCAAACGGCAACACATACGTTCGCAAAAATAAACGAATAGCCCCAAACCCATTGGGCGCATTACCAAAGAATATTATAAGCGGAGGGGTATCGGCTCGAATTGATGACCATCCAGCCACGCAGCCGTTGTATCTGCCACAAAAATATATAAAAGCTACAACAGCAGAAAACGACTTAGTGGTTGATCCTTGGATGGGAAGTGGTACCACAGGATATGCAGCTTTGTCTCTCGGGCGGCGCTTTGCTGGGTTTGATGTTGTAGAAGAATATGTAGAACATGCGGCTTCTCTTCTTCGCTCTATCGCAGGAGGACATGATAATGGCAAAGAAAAAGAGACTTAGTAAAAAAGCATTGAATACTATTTTCATTGAGGGACTCGATGATCATGTCACTTGGCATAGTGACACGACATCATTTCCTCTTCTTGTGGATTTATGTCCAAGAAGCTTACGTCTGCGTGTTTACTTATGGAACTGCACAAATCCTCCTGGCGGTCGTGCTTTAGGCGAATATAAGATTCAAATAATCCTTCCTGGTCAAAAGCATGGAGAACGCGGACATCTTGACTATTCTGATGGGCGCATGCCTATTATTGGTGCATTAGTACGGGACGGCGAAGATATTGTTTTTGCTTTTTGGGATGCTGAAAAACATCTTGATTTTGCATATAGTTGCAATATGCAAGTTAAGGCTGATGTGATTGTTGAAGCTCTTTGCACAAAGGTATCTGAAACAACGAGAAAAAATAATGAGCGTATTGTATGTGCTCGCCCTCAGTTTTTGTACGATGCCATAATTCGTCGTATGGATATCATGCACGAAGAACTACTTGGAGGTACATATGAGTCTTAAGGAACAAACATATCTTACTTCTTATAATAAGGCCGAGCATGACATAGCTGATATGTTTTATCTTCCATGCATGAGGCACTCAAGCCGTTACGATAGAATCTCCGGGTATTTTGGAAGCACAATCTACATTATTGCCTGGGATGCTTTACGGGAATTTATCGATAACAATGGTAAGATGCGCTTGATATGTTCACCGTATGTATCTGATGAAGATGCCACTGCGTTAGCTAATGGCTACTCTGCGAAAAATGATGAATTGCTCGCGGAGTCGCTTGCAAAAGAAGTGCGGACCTTATTTGATGATCCTTTTTTATCTGCTCCAGCAAAGCTACTTGCATATATGATTTCAAAAGGCATTATTGATGTAAAAATCGCTGTTCCAACTGGCAAAGAATCACCAAATGCAAGGAGACTGTTTCACGACAAAGTCGGTATTTTCACGGATTCCGATGGTAATAAAGTGGGCTTCCGTGGTTCAATGAATGAAACGTACAGAGGACTCTCTTCCGATGGAAACATGGAGTCTATTGATGTATTTCCGGATTGGCTCGATAGCCGCGATGCCGAACGAGTTGATGACGCATCAGTATTTTTTGAAAAGCTATGGTCAGAATCCGTTTCAGGAATTATTGTGTATCAATTCCCGAATGCCTCTAAAGAAATATTACGAACTAAAGCGGAGGGAGTAAAATGGCACGAATTACTGGATGAAATCCATGTAGAAGAAAACAAGGCAAAAAAGTGGAAACCAAGTAATCATGTTGGCAGCCGCACACCCCGTCCGCATCAAGTAAATGCCCTTGAAGCATGGGTAAAGAATAATCGCCGAGGCATTTTTGAACATGCTACAGGCAGCGGAAAAACTTTCACTGCCATGTGTGCAATCCATGATGCTTTTAAGAGAAATGAAGTCGTACTGATTTTAGTCCCATCAAGAGACCTATTAAAACAATGGGATCGAGAATTGAGGGAAACCTTGCTCGAAGATAAAATATACTATCTTCTTTGCGGGGATAACAATAACGAGTGGAAAAAGCCCGGAACTTTGGCATCTTGGACAAGTGATGGAGGTTCAACTCATCGCATTATTCTTGCAACTATGGATACAGCCTGCTCAGATGATTTTGTAAAAAATGTATCGCATGGTAATCATCTGTTTGTCGTGGCTGACGAAGTACATAGATTGGGAAGCCCACGGAGACGTAACGCCTTAAATATAGATGCAGGTGCAAGGTTGGGCTTATCTGCCACGCCACGCAGATATGGAGATCCCGAAGGAACGTCTGCGCTCTTTGATTATTTTGGCGGTCTCGTACCACCACCCTATACATTGGATGACGCAATAAAAAGCGGCGTTTTAACAAAGTATTTTTACAACCCACTCACCATTACCCTCACACAAAATGAGCAGGAAGAATGGAACGATATTACAAAACAGATAAGTCAGCTTATGGCTCGTATGAAAGCTAATGGAAATTCAGATACGAGTATTACCTCCAACACACGCTTGAAGCAGTTGTTGATTAACAGAGCGCGTATTGTCAAGAATGCATCTGGTAAAGTTCCCTTGGCCATCAATCTCTTGCTTAGAGAATATGTGGTAGGCCAGAGTTGGATTATCTATTGCGACAATATCACACAGTTAAAGAGTGTATTGAACGGTGCGATTGACGCTGGTTTTGATGCATTTGAATACTATGCAGATATGGAAGGTGATCGAGACGAGACGCTCCGATACTTTTCTAAGAACGGCGGCGTCTTGGTTTCGATTAAGTGCTTGGATGAAGGTATTGATATTCCTTCTACCACACACGCTTTGATTCTTGCGTCTTCACAGAATCCAAGAGAATTCATTCAGCGCAGAGGTAGGATTCTAAGAAATTCACCAGGTAAGCTCTTCGCACATCTTTATGATGCGATTACGGTTCCCGTGGTCGAATCTGAAGAAACGCCAAAGTCTATGTCGATTATTATCGGTGAATTATCAAGAGCGATTCAGTTTGGTTTAGGCGCAGAAAACCCTGCCTGTGTTACCGATTTGAAAAATATAGCCGTTGATTACCAGATCGACTACAACAGTTTACAAAACACCGGAATTGAGGAGGATGATGACAATGACTAACATCGAAATCAATGAACTGATTTCCGTATTGGAAAAAATCAGAGCCAAGCAGCAGCCCAAAATACCTGCATCATTGATTCAAGATATCGTAAATGCGGAATTTTCGTCTCAGGATGATAGGACAAAGGCAAGACATGATACGCAGAAAGTCATAGATGATTTTCTGAAGACGGTAACCATTTAATAAGGAGGGTTGTTTGTTATGTTGAAGTTTACGAGTATAACCATCAATAATTTTGGTCCTTATGAAGGTGAGCAGACAATTGACTTCGGTGATGGAGATGGTGTTACCCTTATTTGGGGAGACAATGGACATGGGAAAACCACGCTTCTGAACCTCTTCCGTTATGCCTTGTTTGGCAGATTCCAATACCGCCATGAGACGGTAGAAGATATTCTAAAATTGGTGAACCGAGAAGGAATGAAAGCGGGTAAATACGATTTTAAGGTTGTATTGAAAATGCTCCACGATGGAAAAAAATATGAACTTACTCGTCAATATAGTGTTCGTTCTGGTGTAACAGTTCCTTCCAAGAACGATGACTATGTTCAGGATGTTTTTCTTAAGGTTGATGGGCATTTTGCTCCAAATAAAGAACATGAACTGGCATTAATAATGCCAGAGGATGTTTCTCGATTTTTCCTATTCGATGGTGAATTGCTTCAGGAATATGAGGAACTCGTGAAAGATGAAACTTCTGCCGGTGAAAAAATCAAGAAATCTATTGAATCAATTTTAGGAGTCCCCATTTTGACAAGCGCCGCTAATGATACTGCCTTTGTCCTTGACGAATACCGCAAGGAACAGACAAAAGCAGCTCAGGCAAATAAGCAGACAGAAAAGTATGCCGCACAGATTGAATCGGAAACGGCAAAGAAGGATGAGCAAACAAAAGAACTGGTGCGGCTTCAAGCAGCATATGAGGAGGCGCAAAATCTCAGGGCAAAACTTGAGGACGAAGGAAAACAGAATGAGCATCTCAGAGCATTAATCCAGAACATGGAGCATTTAGAGAGCGATATTGCTGCAAAAGAAGCTACACGTGATGGCCTTTTACAGTCAATTGTTGTTGCGACAAAAGATGTCTGGAGATATGTGATTGGCAAGAAAACCTCTGAAATTCTATCTCAGGTTAAGTCTGAACTATATACTCTCCAGCAAAAGCACAATACGCATGAGTCTGTTGCTCGACTTATGACATATATTCAACGTATCGTAGAAACGCATCATTGTGAATGCTGTAACCAGGATGTAGATGAAGCTCACGTAATTGCACTTAAAAAGCGACTTGAAGAAGAGCCAGGAGAATTTGGCGGACTGTCCACCGAAGAAATCGGGCGCATGAAAACTCTTCAAATCCGGCAGGCATCTTTGGAAAGTATGCAGAGCGCTACAGATGCCCAAGTTCTCAAGGTTTATGAGGACCAGTTGGCTGATCTCTTAGTGCAGATTGATGACGCAAAAGGTCAGTTCAAAGATTTGCGGGATGAGATTAGTCGCTACGGAAATATAAGTGACCTCACCGCTGTCGCAAAAGAGAATGCACAAAACTTGGCAAAGTGCTACTCAAAGATTGAAAATCTAAAAGAAGGTATTCAAGCAACTAAGGATAAAATAAAAGAAGCCGACATTGCTTTAGCAAGCCTTGAAGAAAAAGTTCGGAAAGCAGGTACTTCTGATGCGGATTTAAATCTTGCAGTAAAAAAGGTTGAAATCTGTGCAGCACTCCATCAGTTATTTAACGACGGCATCGCCGCATATCGT
>CALLZZ010000393.1 GCA_937858235.1 uncultured Clostridia bacterium | reverse complement strand
ATTCTACCGGACTCTACATCTGCAATCATGCGGTTAAAGTCTGGTCTATCAAAAGTTGTACCGCTGACCCCATCATCCACATAAAATTCGATGTTGCGAAAACCGTTGTCCTCAGCATATTTTTTTAGAATTGCCTTCTGGTTCACTATGCTGTTGCTGTCTCCTGCAAGCTCATCATCACGTGAAAGCCTGCAGTAAAGAGCAGTAATTTTCGCTTCTTCAAATGCTAATGTTGATTTACGTATAGTGCTAAATGTTGACTGTCTATTCATTTTTCTCCTCCATTTCCGACAGTCTTCAAGCGGTTTAGCACTATGTATATTACCGTACTACCTTGAAGAAGTCGAGTTGATTTCCGTGGGTTTATATGAACTATCTGATAACTTTGAAAGGCTTTTTGCGTTGACTGTAATCAGTCGTTTCAGCTTGGAATATGCACTTTCCTTTGCTGAATCACTTATTCGTGATTCCACCACATAGACCGTACCTCCGATATCGGATTTGGTTGTGCGGCTGTTACTTTGATTTTCCATATCGTGACCTCCTGTCCGATGTTTTGAAGGAACTGGCACTGAGCCGAATTGATGACTCAGTGCCTAATCCATTATTTAAGCTTTTATTTGTAATATTTTCAGAGCATCCGGTTGAATTAGCTTGCCATCCAATCTCTCGTAAGCAGAAAATCCAATTTGCCCCTGCAATGCATATAACTCACTTAATTTTTTTATTGTTATTGGTTGACGTTCAATCAGCCAGTAGTATGATAAATCTCCAAATACAATGCTTTTTGCTCCTGCTGATACTGTAGGCATATATGGAGAGGTAACTACAGGCTTTCCGAAGATGGTGTTATCTGAAGAATTCCACAGATAACTGCCGCTTGTATCCTTAAGGGTTCTAAGAAGCATAGCTGTATTATCGTGCATGATAAACACAGCGTTATTTCGGTATTCATCTTTTAATGAAAAATACAGAGAGATAATCTCGTCAAAAGAGATGGTACTATTGTCTGCTGTAGTTACATCTGCGTCTGCCGTAAGTATACCTGTAGGCTGTGTTGTGCCATTTCCATTAAGTAATGCATTTTCCTCAGCCTTGCCAAAACGCTTCGCAAAATCACTCATCAGATACTTTTCAAGATTAAAGTTCATATCGGTGACGAATGAGCGGTTTAGCTTGACAAGAGATGCCAGCTTGTATGATTTCACCAGAAACTGTGTAAATGTATCGGCGCTTTCGGGGATTGGATCCCCGTCTTCAACCCAATCTGCTGTACCCGTTGAGGATACCGCTTGAATTTTACCTTCTGCAGAAGATAGATTGATAACAGTAGCAAATCTGCGGAATATATTCTCCTTTGCCAAAGCAGTGTTAAAGCCTTCTCTGAACTCGTCTGGTGCGACATAGGCTCCTGCATTATCAAAGCCCTCGCTTAGATTTTGATTATTTTCTTCTTTTCCTTTCATAACATTCCAAAACGCTCTATTATAAGTTGTTGATGTTGCCATAATCCTTTACCTCCTAAATTTTATTAAATGTGGGGTATATACCCCGTTTGAAACCGCGTTTTTTTACGCGTTGCCCCACGCCCGTTGTCCAGATGAAAAGGTGTGGAGATTTGACCTCCCCTAGGGGTAGGTATTAACACATGGAGTTGTATCCATTGTTTTCACTGGTTTTAAGCTTTGTAGCAAGATGTAGCAGGTAAAAACTAAACTCTCTATACGAGAGTGATTTTTTATATAACCTGTTTTTCTTGCTACAAGCTGCTACACTGTGTTTAAATAAGAAAAAATTCTTCTTCTGTCAGCTTATATCCGATAAGCATTGTGGTCATTCCACCACCAGAACGTGGTCGTTTCCGTTCTACACGGGCGATAGCTGTTAATGCTTGTTTGAAGTTTCTTGCATTCTCCGAATAACATCCATTGGCACTGCACCAACGCTGATACCGGGCATACACTTCGGATGTCCGCACCTCACTATTAGGACTTTCCTCCAAGGCATCCTCGAAAAATAATGCTATTTTGTCGCTGTCACGCTTATAAGCCTCCGTTGCTGTCTTAACAGAATCAGGTAAAGTAAAGCCTTCCTTCTTTAACAGCTGATAGCCTTCAATTAGCCAGTTGAGGATAGCACTCTGATTCTTCGGTTTGGCAAATTCACGTTTTAAGCTTTTATCCTGCTCGTTTTCATCGAAGTGTCGTTCAAAAGGGATAATTACCACTCTACCACTAGAAAACAACGTCATATCCGTAATGACTGGCAGATAATTGGTGTTGATATACAGCTTAAACTTTGGCGAAAAATCAAAGGAATTCTCATGTAGAAACCTTGCGTTAATGGTGTCACCACCCGTCATGCTTTTTACCTGTGCAGCATTTAGGACAAGTCCTCTGCTAGGTTCGGAGATATTCACAAAGCGTACTCCTGCAAGCCGGGCAATATCTTCACTTGGACTTGAACTGTTATTGTTCTTTTTCAGACTGATAGTCTCCGGCCTTGCGGTACAGCCATAACTGCCCAATACCTTAAGAACGCTCTCACATAGCGTACCTTTACCGTTTCGAGTTGTAGCACCATAGAGAACAAACAGGCATTCATACCGAGTGTCTCCGCTGATACTGTAGCCAAAGGCTTTTTGGAGGAATTTTGCCTTTTCCTCATCTCCGCTCATAATCTCATGAATAAATCTATCCCATCGCTCACTTTTTGCTTC
>CALLZZ010000392.1 GCA_937858235.1 uncultured Clostridia bacterium | reverse complement strand
CAAAGGCCCGTGGCAGCCTGCTGGATATCCTGAAACACGGAATTGAAATTTCCAGCATGAAGCTGGAACTGATGTATACCAAACCAGCTACCACATTTAACAGGGAACTGCTTGCGAACTATGAAAAGAACATCTTCTCCGTTATGGAGGAGGTCTGGGCAAGCGACAAGGAACGAGTCGATTTGGTTATCTTCCTGAACGGACTTGCCATCATGTCCTTTGAGCTAAAGTGCAATGCCGCCGGGCAGTCCTACCAGGACGGCATTTATCAATACCGCTGTGAACGCAATCCGAAGACACGCCTTTTCCTGTTTAAGGCAGGCTGCCTCGTCAACTTTGCGATGGATCTGGAAGAGGTCTATATGACCACGAAATTATCTGGCGACTCCACCTTCTTTCTGCCGTTCAATATCGGTAACGGAAAAGGCGTCAACGCCGGAGCGGGCAATCCCACCTTCAAGGACAAGTACAGCGTGTCCTATATGTGGGAGGATATTCTCACAAAGGATACCTTGCTCAACCTCATCAGCAAGTTTATATTTGTAGAGACAAAAGAAAAAGAGGACGAGTTTACTGGCAAAATCAAAAAGTCTGAAAGTATCATTTTTCCGCGTTACCACCAGTTGGACGTCATTCGTAAGCTATTGGGCGACGTTAGCGAAAATAAAACCGCGCAAAATTATCTGATTCAGCACAGCGCAGGCTCCGGCAAAACAAATTCTATCGCTTGGCTGGCGCATCGGCTCACGTCACTGCATGACGCTGACGATAAAATCATCTTTGACAATGTGGTCATCATCACTGACCGTGTGGTTGTCGACCGTCAGCTTCAAAAGGCCATCATGGGTATGGAGCACAAAACAGGCCTTATCCGTGTGATGGACGACAAGTGCAACTCTGCCGACCTTGCAATCGCCCTCAAAGGCAACACAAAAATCATCGCAACTACGATTCAGAAATTTCCGTATATCGTGGACAGTGTCGCGGGGCTGAAAACGAAACGATTTGCTGTCATAATTGATGAGGCGCATTCATCCACTGCCGGAAAGGATATGGCTGCCGTTACGCAGTCGCTGGGTGCTGGTGAGCAGGACTTCGGTGATGCACAGGATATGATCGTTGATGAGATTGCTCGCAACGGTAAGCAGGCTAATGTTTCAATGTTTGCGTTTACGGCGACGCCGAAGCCGACCACGCTTCAGCTTTTTGGGATGTTGAATACCAAGGGACAGCGCGAGGCGTTCCATGTCTATTCTATGAAGCAAGCAATAGAAGAGGGCTTTATTCTTGATGTGCTGCAGAACTACACGACTTACGATACCTTTTATCAGATAAATAAAGAAATCGAGGACGACCCACGCTGCAAGACTTCTGACGCCAAGCGGCAGATTGCCCGATTCGTGGAACTGCACGAAACGAACATCTCACAGCGCATTGAGGTCATTGTTGAGCATTTCCGCACTTCCGTTATGACGGAGCTGGGCGGCATGGCAAAAGCAATGGTGATTACAGCTTCGCGCCAGGGCGCTGTTAAATACCGTCAGGCTTTTGAGAGTTATATCACGAAAAAAGGTTACAAGGACATTCACGCTCTGGTGGCTTTCTCCGGCAAGGTCAAGCTGCCGAACGATGATACAACCGAATACACCGAATCCTCCATGAACGGTTTTTCTGAAGATCAGCTCACCAAGGAATTTGACAAGGACGATTATCAAGTCCTGCTTGTGGCAAATAAATATCAGACGGGATTCGACCAGCCGAAGCTGTGCGCCATGTATGTTATGAAAAAGCTAAAAGGTGTTACAGCCGTGCAGACGCTGTCACGCTTGAACCGCATCTTCCCGCCATTTGAGAAGCATACATTCGTGTTGGACTTCGTAAACGATTATGCGGATATTATCGCTGCCTTTGCACCATATTACACGACGACATTGCTGTCAAATTCGGTGACACCCACGGCAATTTATGATCTTGAAGCTAATATCGACTCCTATACCGTTCTTGACCCGGATGATATTGAGAAGGCCAACAACCTGCTCTACAGTGATAACATTACTTCGAAGGACAAGCAGAAACTGACCTTCTATTTCAAAAAGGCGAAAAATCTGATTGAAAATTACGATGTGACCAAGCAGCAGGAGATCGTAGCTCTCATGCGCCACTTCGTTCGTTTTTATGAATTTTTGCTCCAAGTTTCCTGTTTTGAGGATGTAGACCTGCACAAGAAGTACAATTTCATTACATATTTGATTTCTTATATCAACATCAAGCATCCGGGTGGCGGCTATAACCTCGATGGAAAAATCAAGGCAACCAATTTCGTTCAGAAAAAGGACGAGGAGCATAAAAAATCTGAGCTTGTAGCGCAACCGGTTATGAAGCTGCCGACGGCTGATAGCTTTGGCTTGACCGAAGCAAAGGAAGAAAAACTCTCCCAGATTATTGCGGAAATCAATAGTCGAACAGGAAAAACCTATGACAATGATGTTGCGGTAAAAGCAATGCTGCAAATCCGGGACATACTGCTAAAATCAGATAAACTGAAAACCAGCGCCAGAAACAACACCGTCAAAGATTTTGAGTTTTCCTATTTTGACGACATCGACGATGCCCTTATCGAGGGGCTTTCGCAGAATCAGGACTTTTTCTCGATGCTTTTGAGCAACGAAGAAATAAAGCGGCAGGTACTAGGCATCTTTACTGATGAAATATACGCAAGCCTGCGTAAAGCCTAAGGAGGGGTATCATGTTTGAGAAATTCCGTTTGCAGGACGCTCTTGTAAAATACAAGCAGAATTTCGTTTCTAACCAATGGGGAAACGAGAAATACAAGTGGGAAGCAGTAAAATTCTTTCAGGACAATTGGGATGTGAATGCAGCGGATTTTGCCGCCATGCTGACTCTTTCCCTTTCAAAAACATATAATTTGCTTGCGTCCATGAATAACTTTCCTGCGCGAATGATTGAGAAATTTGCGGAAACGGCTCCTGAAGAAGTACGGGCGATGTTCCTTGCTTTGTTTGATGAAAGCAAGGATGTCGTTACCAGAATTACAGATTTTAAAGACCAGTCATCCATTCTGCTCGAAAAGTATGGCAACGGCGCAGGACAGCATTATCAGTATGAAAATGCCGTCAGCACCTACTTATGGCTGCGTTATCCCGACAAATACTATATTTATAAATATGGCGAGATAAAAACTGTTGCAGATGAACTCGGCAGCGATTATCGATTCAAGAAAGGCGCATATGCGGACAATTTGCGCAATTTCTATAATTTCTATGATGAGCTATGTGCGGAAATCAAAAAAGATGAAGAACTTGTAAGTCTGCTTAAATCCCAGCTAACGGGGGATTGCTATCCAGACCCGGAATACAGAACGCTTACAATTGATATCGGCTTTTACATCAGTCGCTACTTTTCCCAGAAAGAATCCGTAGCCACTGACGACTGGTTTCCAACAGATTACACGCCAAACATTTCTGTCGATG
>CALLZZ010000391.1 GCA_937858235.1 uncultured Clostridia bacterium | reverse complement strand
ATGCCAATCCAAATGCACATAGATGCTTGCCGTTTGGCTCATCACAGACTTAATTGCCATAAGATTTTCATACATCCAGTTCAAATATTTTTCTTTGTCCCACACATCGCCGTACATTTTTTCCTCAAAGGCTTTGAGTTCCTCAATGTCGAGTTCCTGCTCGGCTGTGACTATTGCCTCCGCGACCTTGGGATTGCGGCGGATATAGACGTTTTTGGCATAATCCGCACCGCTGGCAAAAGGCGGGTCAATGTAGACAAGGTCAACCTCGATGCCCCGCTCTTTTAAATAAGCGCAGGCGGAAACACATTCGCCGCGAATCACCATGTTACCATTTTCGTTTTTGCCTACGGTTTCGACTTTTTCCATCTCATACAGCGGCATCCCGCGTTCCAAGACCATGGAAACGTCGTTTGCGCCTTTGTATTTGAGAACACGGTTGAAGTTTGCAAGAACGGCCTGCCCCTCAACCGGTTCGGGGATAAACGGTATATATTTCTTAGGCATTGGCGGCATCCTCCTTAAAGAAACTGGTGATTGCTTTGTGTGTCTGCACAATTCGCTCTTTTTCCGGCAAGGTATCCTCTAAATAAAGATACTCAAACCGGTTATAGCCGAACGCGTCGTTATTTTGTTTTAAAAACTGGGTTTCCATAAATTTACGCTTATCAAGGAATGTGGGGTCGTTTGCGTATATTTTACCCTTTGTCTCTACAATGACTGCCTTGTGGATTTGTCCGGCCTTGCGCTGAATAATCAGGAAGTCAGGCGTGTATTTTCCGATGTACTGCCAGCGACCGCCATTCTGCTTAAAACAGCGAATTTTAAATTCAGTCAAGGCGCGGTCGCCGTTGTAGTAAACTTCCAGTCCCAGCTTCTCCACATCATCAAATACAAGCACTTCTGATAGAAAGGTCTGCTCAAAGTTGCTGTCGGTTTTATAGGGCAGGTAATGGAACGAACGGTTTTTCGCCGGATGGGCGGAATATTTTTTTCTTGTTTGCTCCGCAAAGGCGGTGTTGCCTGTCTCTTCCGCGAGTTGAATCAGCTGTTCTGTTTTCCTGTCAATTTTGAGCTTCCCGTTATCGTCAAGAATGATATTTTCAACTACTGATTGCTCGGGATAGTAATCATCCGGCTTATCTGTATTGACACAGGTTGTAAAATTGTCAATATTTAATAGTTTCGCTTCCTGCGGAATTAATTCTTCCTTTGTTGTATACCCGCGCTTTTCATAAAAAGCCTTGCGGATATTCGATTCGATCAGCGCCCTGTTATATTTTGAACTGAAAAATCTGCTGCCATTGCGGACATATGTAATTGTATGGAACACATCTAACAAAACACCGGAATGCGCGTTCAACTGTTCCATCGTCACAAAACCAAGGCTTGATTTTGCGATGGTATAAAGCCATGCGGTAAAGGCTGCGGATTCATCACCGCGTTCTTCGTCGTCAACGTCGATATTGGTGACATGCTGGGCAAAGTCCTGCGTTTTGACCGTATGAGAGATTTCCGCGTTTGCGGCGGCAATGGGAATTTCATCGTCAGGCCTTGCCTGTTCAAGCGTCAGGGTTTCATAATGAATTTTCAGCTGATAAAACTGAATCGGAGGAAGCTTCAGATATGTGGTACGGTCATAGCGCTTGATATCTGCCTTTGGGTTATTCGCGGATGAAAACTCTTTTAGCGAAATATGGTGCTGCTGTTCCAACTGAGCATTCAATTTTTCTGCGTTGCTTTCATTTAAATAAATCAGCGCAGTTTCAGGCACGTTTTTCATAACTTGGCGCAGGCAGCGACAGGATGTTTGCAATACCATGTTTTTGGGGCAGTCACCCTCCTGCGAGAGGATTATTCCTGTCAAGCTGCGGCAATCCCAGCCCTCTTTGCCGATTTGTACAAGCAAGACGATACGGATGTTTGATATTGCTTTATCCAAAGTATCAAACTGAAGCTGACTGTCAGATGGCTGTGGATATTCCTTGTTTCCCCTGTGAAATTTCAGAATGGAGTCGGCTGTCAATCCGTATTCAGCTATAATTCGTGCAACGAGCGGAAAAACCATCTGTTCCAGTTTTTCGATGGTTCCACAATAAATACCGAGCTTTGCCACAAGCCCTCCATCATATACAGTATCTATGTAGGTATCCAGAAATTCGCGAACACCCGCTTCAACAATTTTCGCGCTGTCTGCTTCATCGGATATCTTAACAATCGGTTTCTTGAGAAAATTCCCCACTCCGTTTATCAGCGGATAATAATAAACAATATTGGAAATTTCCGCCGAGGCAATTGAAAGCTTATCCGTCACTTCAAACTTTTCAGCTTTTTCAAGGTACGGCGTACCGGAAAATCCAATGACGGAATTAACCGTTTTGCTTTCCAACCATTTATTTACAACGGCGCGAAGCTTAATTTCGTCGCTTACCGCATGATGAACTTCATCTATAAAAATGGACAGTGACGGAAGTTTGCCGATAAGGTTACGCAATTCGTTTGCCTGACGATCTTTTTCATCATCGCTCTCTTCAAATAGAGTAACCTGTCCGTTTTTTTCTTGAATACGGTCGAGAATTACTTTTTCCGCATTGGTCACGGCGACAAGTCCAAACAGTTCTGAAAGCGGCTGGTGGTTAGCGATTTTCTGCACATTCGGGTTTTTTGTTTTATTTGATTTGTTCGCGGTCTTGCTTTGATCAAGCACCTCAAACATCATTTTACGCTTGATGTTGCTTGCGGAAGGCTCCGGTATAACCCAAGATGGATCAAATTTCTGTATTGTCTTAAGACTTGGTATGACGGAGGATTTTAGTCCTGACGGCGCAAAAATAATAAAGTTATGGGCAAAAACCGGATTTTGCGGCTCATTCATAGCAAAGTACAAATCAAGATAGATAAACGCCGCCATCAGATAGGTTTTACCTGCACCCATCGGCAGACTGAAAAGATAGTCGGTATAAGTAACTCCATAAAAGGCCTCGTTAAAGAATTTGTTATAATCAATGGAATCGGGGGATTTCTTGATTTGCTTTTCAATTTTCTCTGAGACCTGCTCGCCCAAATCATTTTTAAGCTGGGCATATTCCAACAAAGCAGCAGCGGCAGGGTAATTGTCGAGGAAATCCCGTGCTGATGCTGAGAGCTCTATGCCATCTAAATCTAACGAATTAAATGTTCCCTGTTTAAACAAAACCGCAAGGGGTTTATTTTCACAGGCAATTTTTAAATAAAGATATGTTTTAATCGCTTCTATCTGTGCGTCTCGCATTTGTCCTTTATGAATCATATAGTCAATCAAAGGATTAACGGTGCAATCGGAAGATCTGTACCATCTGTCCCTTGCCATATTTAACATCTTATAAAACATGGTTAGCCTCCCCTCTGGAAATCAGGCCTGCTCCAGTGCCGCTATAATTTCTTTAGATATGCCTTTTTCATTACAGTAATCAATAATTCGCATTTTCGCCAGACGACTTGGCGTGGTGCGGCTGTTTTCCCAGCGGTTTAGCGTAGTAAAACTGACGTTCAAATCTCTGGCAAATTGTTCTTGAGATATATTCAGTTCTTTACGAATTTTCCTGAGTATTTCGTCGAGTCTCATAGGCATATCACCTCATAATGATTATAGCATCTGCTATAGTGAATTACAAGTGCGAAATAAAGAAGTCACTGCTATAATGGTCGG
>CALLZZ010000390.1 GCA_937858235.1 uncultured Clostridia bacterium | reverse complement strand
GAAACTAACCTCAGGCAGGTAGATGAAGTCGGGGCCACAGCCAGTTAGCTTCGCTAGAGCGGCAGCGCCAGCCAGCCAGCCAGCGTGACGCCCCATGATTTCGATGATGGTAACCTGCCCTTTGTCATAAACGTGAGCATCCAAAAAGACCTCTGCTACAGAAGTAGCGATATATTTTGCGGCAGAGGGGAAACCGGGACAGTGATCAGTACCGAACAAATCGTTGTCGATGGTTTTGGGAATTCCCATGATGCGGCAGGGATATCCCACCTTCTGCATATACTTGGAGATTTTATTGCAAGTATCCATCGAGTCGTTGCCGCCGTTATAAAAGAAATAGCGGACGTCATACTTCTTAAAAACCGCGAGAATCTTTTTATAGTCCGTGTCATCCACATCAGGGTCTGCGATTTTGTAGCGACAGCTGCCCAGTGCAGAAGAAGGAGTATACTTCAGAAGCTCCAGCTCTGCCGGATCCTCTTCGTCCATCACATACAGGTTGCCGTTCAGTACGCCGACGATACCATGGGCGGCACCGTATACTTTCGTAATGCAATCGGAATCTAAGCCGGCTTTGATCGCGCCATAAGCGCTTGCGTTGATCACCGCGGTAGGGCCGCCGGACTGGCCAATAATCATCGCACCTTTTAATTCACTCATATCGTTCCTCCTCACAAAACACCAAGAACAAAAATTCGTGTGATTAGCTTACCCCAAAATTCAGGTAAATTATAACACACCACCTTGCAATTTTCAATTAGCTCTGCTAAACTGAACTTGTAAATCTGATAAGGAGTTGATAGCTATGCCATTAGTCACTACTACGGAAATGTTCAAAAAGGCTTACCAAGGCGGTTACGCCATCGGTGCGTTCAATGTAAACAACATGGAAATTGTTCAGGGAATCACCGAAGCTTGCAGCGAACAAAAATCACCTGTTATTCTTCAGGTGTCCAAGGGCGCCCGCGCATACGCAAACCACACCTACTTGGTCAAACTGGTTGAAGCCGCAATCATCGAAAACCCCGAACTCCCCATTGCGCTTCATCTGGATCATGGCCCTGATTTCGAAACCTGTAAATCCTGTATTGACGGCGGATTTACCTCTGTCATGATTGACGGATCCTCTCTTTCCTTTGACGAGAACATCGCTGTGTCTAAAAAGGTCGTGGAATATGCTCATGACCACGGCGTTGTTGTGGAAGCAGAGCTGGGAACGCTGGCCGGCATTGAAGACGATGTGAACGTCTCCGCTGCCGACTCCTCCTATACACGGCCGGAAGACGTGCAGGAATTTGTAGAACGCACGGGCTGTGACTCTTTGGCCATTGCAATTGGCACGTCTCATGGTGCCTTTAAGTTCAAGCCTGGTACGAAGCCGCAGCTGAGATTTGATATTCTGGAAGAAATTTCGACCCGTCTGCCTGGATTCCCCATTGTCCTTCACGGATCGTCTTCCGTACCCCAAGAATTTGTTCAAATCGTAAATCAGTACGGTGGCAATATGCCTGGCGCAATCGGCATTCCGGAAGATCAGCTCCGGAAGGCAGCTGGATTGTCCGTTTGCAAGATCAATATTGACTCTGATATTCGCCTGGCTATGACCGCTACTATTCGGAAGTATATGGCAGAGCATCCGGATCATTTTGACCCGCGTCAGTATCTGAAACCAGCCCGCCAGGCGGTCAAAGATATGGTGGCACGGAAGCTGATAAACGTACTTGGCTCTAACAACAAAATCTGATTTTATGGAAACGCAACTGCATTCCGGCGAGGCGGTGCCCCGCCGGAATGTTTCGTCTTTTCGATTTTACAGACAAAGTTAATCCAAAGGAGGAAGGGCTGGAATGAAGGACGTAAAAGAATATATGTATTCAGGGGTCTGTGAAAGCAATGTCATTCATGAGAATGCAGTGGCGAAAGTACGTGCCAACATGCAGGATGAAGATCCGATCTATGAAGTTGCTGAACTGTTCAAGGTATTTGGCGATTCGACCAGAGCAAGAATTATCTGCGCCCTTAACGTATCAGAACTGTGTGTCTGTGATTTAAGCTGTTTGTTGAATATGTCACAGTCTGCTATTTCTCATCAGCTGCGCATCTTAAAACAGGCCAGAATGGTAAAAAACCGTCGGGCAGGGAAGGTCGTATACTACTCTCTGGCGGATGATCATATTAAAACACTGTTTGAAATTGCGTTCGACCATGTGATGGAGGATTGAGCATTTAATAGAATGACAAAAAACGTTAATCTCTTGACATTTCCGCCTGATTAGGATATAATAATTGTCGTGCGCTGGACGATTAGCTCAGCTGGCTAGAGCATCCGCTTGACGTGCGGAGGGTCAGCGGTTCAAATCCGTTATCGTCCACCAAAAAAGCCATCCAAAGGGAGTTCAACTTAGGGATTTACGAAAACAAGTAAATCTTTGACCGACTCTCTTCAGGCCGACGCAAAAGTAAAGACCACACGAAAGTTAAACGCTTTTATGTGGTCTTTATCTTTATAATTATGATTTTATTTCCCTTTTTATTGTGTTTGCTATCGGATACAAAACTGACGGATGATGCCGCAAGTCATCACATCGGCCATCCTTAACGCTTCCGCCTGAATGTCGCCATATTCTTGTATACTCTTTTTATATTGTCCGGTTAAGATAAAAACAGCTTCATCTTCTGTCATGCGAAGGTGATCGAATAATAAATCTCTCCACTCACATTCGTTCCAGAAAGGATTGATAGAAGCGAGGAATCTAGCAATATCTTCAGCGTTTGCATACCATCTCCTGCGCTGTTTATTCACTTCTGTAGCGTTCCCCGCTTTTGCTGCGTTAACTAATTGGGCTGCGATCGAAAGGTGGTCTGTTAAAAGCCGTTTAAATTGCATGGCTGTTTGTTCACCATAAAACGGTTTAAACACTCTAGCGAAATCAGCAGGATTTTGCAAAAGCCTTTCTGTGACATATTGAAGATCAGGCAGGCTAAATGCTGTACTCAGGATAAAAAGGCGGGTCCACAACACGTGCTCTATCCATAACTGTCGAATTGTATTTGATAATTGCAATTGATTGCAAGTCAGTCCATTATTTATAATTGTTTTGTGCATTATAGTCTTAGCCCCCTTGAATATCGGGTATAAGGGGTTATGGATTGATTTCCGATATACCCCCATAACATCATATGATACATAGATATGAGTGTGTTAATAATCTCTAAAACACACCCTCAAAAGGGGATGGCTTTTTCTTATTCATTGACACCAGGTTTGCTTCTATGTAAAATTAAAAAACAGACTCCGTCCTACTGTGGCAGACAGGGCACAATCATTCGTCTATGCAAAAGGTGCATTGGATGATATCTGG
>CALLZZ010000389.1 GCA_937858235.1 uncultured Clostridia bacterium | reverse complement strand
CTCTGGTTCCCATGTTTTAGCAATTTTATTGATCACAATATCCTGCACAAATACACTTTCTTCGTCTGATTTATCAGACTCGTAAATTTCTTTTGCTCTGCTGTACGGAGCTAAAGCCCTGTCCGGTGTCACGGTTGATATCCTGTGCTTGGGGAGGGACATTAAAAAATCCGTTACTTTATCAGTAAGAGTCTTTGCGTCCTCGTATCGTTTTGCCATGCAGCTAAACATATAATCGTAGCTCCCGCCATCGCCGAACCCGCCCAGCGTTTTATCCGGGTCTCCGTCAAGATTGGCGTATACAAGGTAGGGCTTTTTAGACTCTTCTGGTGCATTCGTAGGGTAAATGTTGTCTTCCAATTCCGGTATCTTGCGGATAAGTTCAGCTATTAATGCTGCTTCCATTACTTAAGCCCCGCCTTCCTGATTTCTGCGTCGATTTTGGTCTGCATTGTGTCTATTATGGTAGATTCGATGTCATATAGGCTGCTGTCAAAGCTTTTGTGCACAAATCTAAATCCTGGGATATAATTTCCTGCTCTGGAAAAAAAGCCATACTCCTGGGATACAGGGTAGTAGCCTTTGACCTCGCCGTATTTACCGCTCTTTTTTTGAAAAATATCATTCATCCGGGGGTCAAAGATTATACGGTAGACTTTCTTCCCCTTGTCGTGCGATTTTTCGCCCTTGACGATGATGCCTTGCCGTAAGTTCCCGGTTTCATATGGTGCCTTTTCTTTAGATTGATTTTTAACAGCAGTCATAGCCTTTCGGGATGCGGATGTCACGTATTTCTGCGGGACTTTCCCTAGTTCCTCAAGGCTTTTCGCGAGTTTATTCATGCCTTCTACCCTAAGATATACGCTCATTCGTCCACCAGCCTGCAATAGCATAAAAGATCACGATTTAACGTCTTAACATTGATAGCAGACAGGATTTCATATACTTCATTACCGTGTTTAATTCGCATATCGTTAGTGATTCCGGGAGTATATCGGCAGTTAAACTTAACTTCCACTTTCGTATTTGTCGTTAAGGCTGTAAAGTACTCGTTACCGAGTATTGGTTCCTTGCTTGCCCACACTGCTTTAACCGTCTCCCATATGTCCAATGGCTCCCCGTATTTGTCATGCTCTTTTGTGCGTTTTAAAAACTGTATCCTCTGCCTACGATCAGTCATGCCAATCACCATACTCATTAGATAAGGTGAGGTGGTGCTTAAGGCTCTCGTAACTTTCGGCAAATCTATCAGACAAATTGGGATCCTCATAGCCAAAATGGGCCTTGCAGTAAACTACAATGGCCCGCTTGATCAGAGGATCGTCGTCTTTAATTTTATCTTTATTAACCCCACTCAATTCGAGGTCCGCTTTTGCCGCTCCAATTAGATCTTCTATCTCTATGTCTAAATCGGGATCCGGATCCGCCCTTATTGCGTTACGCACATCGTCGGTAAGCATTCGCACCACCCCCTATTGTTTAAGCTGTTTTCTGCGTCAGAGTTACCAAGCTGTTCTTGTCGATCACTTTACCGTCTGCCAGCAGGATTGCCTTAGTTACCTGATCGTCAGTGTCGTTATCTTCGTATCTCTTTACGGTCATGCTATAGTTCATGTTCAACAAATAATCGCTAAAGTTAAACAAAAATGCCACGACAGATCCGCCAGCAGCTCCCAAGCTCGGCATATAGTCGTTTAAAACAACGGTCCTTCCAAGGAGAGATCTTTCCGGCCGACCTGCTACGCCATAGTTTACACGGGCGATTGGCTGACCGTTTCCGTCCACCATGCCGACAAATGCCATAAATGTCTTTTTGGTCATGCACCACACCGCGCCATTATCGTACGCCAGCGGCAAAGCGGCTTCTGCGCTTACAAGAGTCTCATAATCTGCTTTTTCGACGGTAATGTTCTGCCCCGCTTCAGGAGTTTCTGCCAATATGCCTTTGGGCTGTCCGCTTCCGGATCCGGATACAATTGCCTGTTCCAGAGATTTGGTCATGGCTTCTGCGATGTTATTAATGATGGTGTTTTCAAAAACTCCCAGAGTTACCACAGATACTTCAAAGCTGACAGACACTGCACATCTCAATTTGTAATATGCAAACACAATACTTCCGGTTGCTTTCTTCTGCTTGTCACTGCCGGATCCTTCTGCCACCCAGGTTGCAACGGGTTTAGCACTGGACGTAGGCACGGACATGCCGCCCTGATAGCCGGTCTTGGTTACCAAAGGCAGGATCATTCCGGTAGATTCTAATTTTTCAACAATTCTTTGCAAAATTGTAGTCGGGATAACAGGTCCTACGTCAGACGTTTTGGTGCTGGCATCAGCGTTGACAAACTTTCCCGGCATGCGAGCTCCGGTCAGGACGTAGTTCATAAAAGACTTTCTGTACTCTACAGAGTCATACATATCAGGCTTTTCAACGTTGTCCTTTGCGATAGAGTCAATGGTTCTGCCTTCCACATTCACGCCGTAATTCTGGATATCAGTTATTGAGTGATTATCCTTCAGCGCGTTCAGGTTTGCCTGTACCTTTGCTGACAGTTCAAACTTGTTGTCAAGGTTCTTGATTTCTTCATTTACCTCCTTGGATTCTTTAGCCTTCCCTTCGTCAATGAGTTTCTGCGATTTGTTTACAAGTTCTTCCCTCTTTGCCAGGTACTGTTCCTTATTCATTAAATTTTTTCCCCCTCAATTTTAGTAAGTCTAGTTCTGCTTGCATTAAAAAAGCCGGATCTTTGCCCGGTTTTCTCACACTGTTTCTTATCTTTTCAATTGTCTCATATGGCACGCCGCCGATGGAGTTCAGTAACTTAGGAGCTTCTTCGTCAAACATCACTTTGTCAATAAATTTGTTTTTGACTGCTTCTTCCGCATTCCACCATGTTTCGTTGTCCATCAGCTTCAAAAGTTCTTTATCCGATAACCCGGTTTTTTGCTTATAGGCGTTAGCTATCGCTTGGTTCGCCGTTTTTAAAACTCCCGTTTTGTGTTCCATGTCCCTATAATCTCCGGATGAGCTACTACGTACATTGTGGATCATGTACAATCCTGTAGGAGCTATCTCACTGTAGCCTGCCGCTGCGATTACGCTGGCAGCACTGGCAGCTACGCCAACGATCTTGATCTTTACATTTCCCTTGTAGCTTCGCAAAGCTGTATAAATTTCGCTTGCGGAAAAAATATCTCCACCGCCGCTGTTAATCTCGACTTCAACATCATCGCCATTGGCTTCGAGTAAGGCTTTATTTACATCTTCTGGACTTACGGACTCCATGTCTAGCCACTCATAGATCCATTTATCATCGTTCGGGATTATATCCCCTTTCACGCTGATCTTCTTCGTCGTCTTCACCTCCTTCGACTAATGCCGTATCCAATCTTCTGATCGGTTTGTCCCCTCCCTCAATTGGGCCTAAGTTTAAGACTTCCCGCCACTCATTCGGGGTCATAGATCCTCGGTCAACCATCTGCAATAAATTGAGTTTTGTCTTCATACTCGCATATTGCAAACTCATTGACTCAAAGATTATCTTATTGCCAAACCCTCTTTGCTTCCGTGTAAACAATTTCCTTGTATACTCGTGGGACATTTGCATCGCTAAGGGCTCTATCTTGCTTTCATAGTAAGCATTCCACTCGTCTTCGTTATAGCTGCTCTGGATGATTTTAGAGTTTGTGCCAAAAAAGGAGTATATCCTTTGAGTAGTCTTATCCATCTGCAAGGCATTAGGTACATAGTCATGCGGAGTCACCTGCTGTACGTCAGCTTTTGCGTCTGTAGCGGCCACGCCTACGTATTTATTCTGGGTAGACAAGTAATCTTCAACAAATTTATCAGCATTTTTCTTGATGTCTTCCGGCCTCAAAGAGGACGTATATTTTAGCAGCCACCTGATTACATTGGAGTTTTTGACCGCTTTAACAATACCCTGGTCGGTGGTATTGACTATCTCCATTAATGGGATCAACGTCTTCGCCGGGCTCTCACCAAATATATCATTGTCGTTATAATCTTGTCTCAAATGGATAACATCCGAGTAAGGAAACGTTACCATCTTCCCGTTCTGCATCACAAATTTTAGATATAAAAACCCGGATCTATCATACTTTGCTTCTGCCGATTGAGCCTGTATCGGATAGAGTTCGGCCGGCATCCCATTGTCGTCCCTGTGAATATAGGCAAAGGCATTATTGTTTAATTCCAGTTGCGTAGCCATTTTTTCCTGCAACATTTGACCCGACATATATGGGTTAGGATCCTCCAGCAAAAATCTCATATATGCTTCTGGGTTGACCGCAAATCCCTCTTTTTTATTGTCTCGTATATGTTTGGCAGTTAATTTTCCAATCGCTTGAGCTTTGGGCCTTATGCAGGACCTCACAATGTCAGATTGATACAGTTTACCATCCCACGCGTAATATCCATTACCCTTTTCTGTCACCATCTCAAATCTGGTTGCGGAGGGATTCTTGTTAAAAAACCTTCCAAATAGATTCAATGGATCACCTCCTTTCCGATACTATTACCGAGGCTACCCATTCGTCATTAACAACTATTGTGCCCTGGTTAGTTTTAACTCTCACGATTATCCCTCCGTTACTGCGATCGCTGCCGTGGTGTTGTCTGTATAAGTTACCGTACCGCCCGTCACTGCTCCATCCGTTGTAGTTAGGGCAATGGGCTTTACCCCTTTACCAGCGGGCCCCGGATCTCCTTTGGGGCCGGGCTCACCTGTTCCGCCGACGTTTTGCAGCAAGTCTACGATGTTATATTCCTTGTCATCTTCTCCCAGCACTCTCCCGCTACGTACAGCATAGTTATCTATTCTCGACATATTAACCTCCTCAAATCATGCTTGTGTAATCTTCGTAATGGTTTTCCATCACAATATCGGCGTCCATAAATGACGCTACCCCGTCTATCCTGCGCTTGCGGTTGCTTGTCTTTATCAATGCGATATTGTCATTAGTGTCTGTTTTAATCGCTGCATTTGCTAGATTCCACTTAAAAATAGGCGAATTATTATAGTTGATCTTCTTTGCTTCCAGGTCAACATAAACTCTTTTCATGGGATCCGAAAACGTCTTCGCTCCCTGGGCGACTTCCTCAATTACTCCCGTGCCAAACGTCTGATTCAGATCGTCTCTAAAGTAAGTGGATCCCCACCTGTCAAACCCTATTTTGTAGATATAGATATCAAATTCATTTTGGATCTCGGTAAACCACTTTGTCACGTCTTTATAGTTTACCTTATTGCCCTCACTGACTCTCAATAGTCCTTGCTCCAGCCAATGATCATATGGTATCTGATCTTCCTGGACTCGCTTGTCAAATATGGCACTTGGCAACCAATACATCTGTTTTGTGTACAGCATATCGTCATTCGGGACTCGGAAAATTACCGTAGCGCACGTCAAGTCTGTAGTAGCTCCTAGGTCAACTCCTCCCACACCGTACCTTGGATAGGCTTTCTCAATCCGGACTTCCTCTTCATCTTTTTCTGTAATGCAGATCAATTTTCTCCCGTTTTTATCAAGCACAAATCTGTCTGTGTTATTCAGGACTTCAAACGGCAGCCATGATTCCGATGATGTTTCACGGATGTTAAATTCCTTGCATACAAAGTTCTTTTCCAGCTGGGGGTTCGTATCAACTCTTCTGGCCTTGTCTTGCAAGGCTCTTAATATTTTAATTGTCCCTATACCGGGATTAGCTTTAACCCAATTGTTGGCATCTCTCCACTCTGATTTTTTGTCTAGTTCATAAATAAAAAACAAGGTTCTATCGTCAACCTTATTTCCTAATTTCATATTGTCAAATTGGATTTCAGCTTCTTCGTAGATTTCATCAAAGATGTCTTCCCGGATCGTCCCCGCTGTGGAAGTCATTATGATTAGCGGCTGCTCTCTCGCAGTAGTCCCATCAGCCATGATGTCATACAAAGCTCTCCCGTTTTTCCATTGGTGCCACTCATCCATCACCACCACATGGACATTTAGTCCGTCAAGACTATCCGCATCCGACGCAAGTGCTTTCAAAACCCCGTCGTTAAAGTCAGATAAGATTTCGTACGACAGCGTTCTGACTCTTTTCCGCAAAGCAGGAGACTTTTTAATCATCCGTTTGGCTTCTAACCAGACTATCCGGCTCTGGTCCTTTTTTGTTGCCACTGCGTAACATTCGGGCCCGCCTTCTCCATCTGCTACCAAACCGTACAATTCCATGACGGAGTCAAGTAAGGACTTACCATTTTTCTTCCCGACTATTAAGACAACTCTTTGATGTTTTCTGTTACCTTCAATATCAATAAACCCATATACACTCGCCAGATAGGCTTTCTCCCACAGCTCAAGGACTATTTTCTTCCCTGCCATTTTACCCTTAGAGTGGCAGCAATAGTTTTCGGCAAATTCTATAACATGATTAGCCCGCTTGGGGGAGTAAAACCATTCCTTATATCCGTCAATCCACCGAACTATTTCTTCGTACTGTTGATAAACCTTTTTTGATACCTGGGTTACGCCAGACTCTATCTGCTCCCAATACTCCAGGATAGGGTTATAATCATCAGGATATTTTCTAAATCCGTTTTTTACTTCGGGCTTGGTCTTTCCAAATACGATATCGGGATCGGACCTAGGGTATTTAGTAGGATTAAGATTCAGTTTCCCCATTAATCCTGCCTGCTCGTTATAAAGTCGCCGAACCCGTCGTCTTCCTGTTTGGCTTCCTGCTTGGGAGCAAGATCATCTATCTGTTTCATGATTGACTGATAGTTCTTGTTCATGGTATTATAAAGTCTGGCGACGGGCCGATCTCTTTCGTACGGGGGAGTGTCTTTGGACTGGGTAAACATTTCATAGGACCCGTTTTCCTTCATGTCCTTCTCGTAATTTTCCAGCGTTACCCGCATATATGCGGCCCTTGGGATAAGCCTGTCAGCGGATGCCTTTTTATTTCCGGGTAGATCTTTGTAGGACCGCTTAAGACTTTTTATTTCCTTGTCGATCCGTTCATCTACCGTTAACTCTTTCTTCCTAGCCACATATATCACCTCAATTCACGTCTCAATTCCCCACCCAGTTTTTACCATTTAAAGGTAGGGGGTCATGGAAACCCCGTGCGTGTTCACCAGACCTTCGACGCGTGGCGTTTGGAATCCCCACTTTGACCCAAAAACAGGGGGGTATATAGTATTTACTCCCCACTTTCCCCTATTATACGCTTATAAATTGGGATAGCTCACCACCAGCTCATTAGTAGCACTATCTCTTAATCAAATTACCATGATCATCAAACATCACATCACTGCGTGTAGCTGGTGTAGTCATATGTATCTCAGCATGACACTTACGACATAACAAAATGAGATTATCCCAGTTAAGAGTAATGTCAGGATTGTTTATGTTGTCAGGCGTTAGCCATATCTTATGGTGTACCTCTACCCCAGGCTGACCACACTGCTCGCACAACCCAAACTTAGATTGTCTGTATGCATTGCGACATCGTATCCATGCTTGCGACTCGTAAAACTTTTTCGAAAACTCACGCGCCATATATTTACCTCTTGCTATTGCTATACTTATACCGCTGTGATACACTCTCCATATAAAGGAGATGAGACAATTGACAGGCGCACAGGTAGACGCAATCAAAGTAACAAGGGACATCGTCACATCTAAAATGAGTTCTTCGACCATTACTGCTAACAAAGGCGGAGGAAAAGCCGTCGGAGAATTCTTTGAAGAAATTTATAACAAGGTGTATGCAATACTGATCAATGGCGATTAGCCCCGAGCATATATGCTTTATCGGCTTCCGGAATGTCTTTAACGATCGTTCCGGGAGCGACACTTTTTATACCGTCACCGCTACCAAGTAGCATCCTATTGCCCACAGCATCTGGTAGTTAT
>CALLZZ010000388.1 GCA_937858235.1 uncultured Clostridia bacterium | reverse complement strand
CCTGACTCATGTCGGAGCGTATTTTCTGTGCGATTGTAAGTTCAGCTTTTCCAAATACAACACTAATGCTCTGACCATCTGCATCATAGGTTTCTTCTACTTCCGTAATGCGTGTGGTCATGGTTACACCCCATGTCTTGGAAACAACTTTAACCATCTGCCCAAGGTCGAATTCTATCTTGTAGGTAAGATTACCATGAGGATTGACGGTTGTGTCAAAGGTGTAACGCATTGCCAGTTCATTCAGTTTGCTTTGACCACGGAAAGTCAATGCATCAGTATAGCCTGCCCCAAAATCTTCTATTCGCAGGTCCTTGGCATCCACGAAGATTTCACGGCGGGTTTCCCCGGAGCCACTTGTAATGGCAACAAATGTCCGCTGGGCACCTTCACCTTCACCACCGATAAGTGCAGTGTTAGCATAGTCCGTTTCACTCTCTGTATATACCTGTTCAGTCAGATTCTCATATTCCTTGGAAAACACAGCCTGTGATACCGAACCATTATACAGTGTCACTGCAAAAGCTCCTGTTTCTTGACTGAATACCGTCTTAATGCCAATATCTGAAGCGTCACATAGTCCTGTCACTGCATCCATGAGGTTACGGTAGGAGATTTGCGTACTGACCGATACACCAAGATTTGGAGAAGAAAAGGATACACCAGTAATCTGCCTTGCTGAATCAGAAGGGGAAATAAGGTTATGGTTTAAAAGCTGCTCTGCACAGACCGAAAGATCACCAGACAAATTCTCCGTTCCCCACACTATTCGACGGGCAAGAAGGGATGTGGCAAACCGACCGCTTACCGTGATAAACTCACTATCTGTCTGAGAGAGTTTTAGATATTCAATAATTCCTGCCTCTTCGTCATCACTTTTCCAGATGATATTCCCTTCTTTCAAAAGGTCAGCATTTTCGGGTGTGGATATAGCGTTTAACTCAAAAGACCCACACTGGGAATACCGCCTCGTCCAGCGAAGATAATCAAAGGACTCCACAATGCCTATAAGTTCACGTTCTGAATTATAAATATATAGTTCCATCCTTACACCCCCAAAAACTGAGGTCTAAAATAAACACTGACCTCCAATAGATCCATATTGACTGATGCATCATAACGCAGAGTATTAATCCCTGCGGCAAGCTGAAAGAACACTGAGCCTGTGTCCAGCAGTGAAAAAGCATTTGTTACTGCCTGCCCATTAACACTGACTACCCGCTTGCCTGCAAAGTGGGTATAAACCCGAAGTTCATCATTGGCACTCATCGTCGTAAGAAGTCGGATATATTCGCCAGTATCAATATTTAAAAGTTCTGGATTTGTAACCGCACCTAAGGCACGAAAAACAATCTCACAGCCACAGGATACATCACCAATATTATCTACCATGATAATTTGACTTGGTTGTCTTGCACCAAACTCCATGCCATCTTCGGGTATCTCCAATTCAAACTCAAACATCGGAATCCAGGATGCCAATTCCTCTCGTATCTCATCCAATGTTTCAAAAAAGGGTGAAGGGCAAAGCAAACTGATAAAAAAGTTTGGTATTCGCTGTCTGGAGGATACAGTAAAACCTGCCTCCTCTACAACACATGAAATCTGCCGTCCACGATATAGGAGAGTTCCTCGCAATTTTGGACTGAATATTTGGAGTAGTCGTTGTCTATGTGTATATGCCTCGTCTGGAGTATTTGCAACGATAGTGCCTTCCAGGGTGATGTTACGCATATCGAGAGTTGATGATATATAAAAAGCACCGTCTTGATCTGGTGCCTTGAAGGTATTGACGGTCTGACGTATGTTGCCTGTTCCGTCTATTTTTGTTAGAAAATATGGGCGGTTTTGTTTTAATGTAATACTTTCACCGCCAGAGTTGGTATATGTCAGTTCCATAGTCAGACCCCCTTAAAATTCAAGTGCCAGCTTTCGGGATAGATTTTTAAACTCCCGTGCCAGTTCCTTTTCAGACAGTGCCTTAGGTGTTACCACTGAAATATTCTGCGTGATATTAGCACCATTTGGAATGGCACCACTTTGTCCGTTTACATTACCATAATTTAAACCAAAGCTTGTAGGAACTGCATTTTGCATATCCCTTGAAACAGCCGTCATTGCATCTTCAAATCCAACACCGATGCCTTCTCCCATATTGCGGCCTATTCCAGCAAACAGAGCAGATGGGGAGTGGATGCCAAAGAAGTCCTTAATCTTCGATACCACATTGCCGAAAAAGCCAGAAATTTTATTCCATAACCATGCACCTGCGTCTGAAATTCCATTCCACAGACCCTTTATTAAATTGCCGCCGACCTTTGCCATTTGACTGTAATAGTTAGCAAAAGCATTTACAATTCCGGCAATAATCTGTGGTACTGCTTTGACAATTTCTACAATAATCCTTGGCAGATTTGCAATCAGTGCCACAAGCAGCTGAACACCTGCAAGAATAATCTTGTCGATGTTTCCTACAATGGCATTCACCAGTGAAGTTATGATTTTAGGAATTGCACCTACAATGGTGGTTATAATCTGTGGCAGTGCTTGAATCAGAGAAATCAAAAGCTTAATGCCCGCATCAATAATCTGTGGGATAGACCCAGTGACCGCGCTGATGATGCTGTCAATAATTTGCGGAATCGCATTTACGATTGCCGTAATAATGGTAGGCAATGCTGTTACCAGTGAAGTCAATAATTTTATGCCTGCATCGATAATGTGTGGAATGGATTTAACTAAAAAATCCACCAGTGCTTTTATGATGGCAGGCAAAGCAGAAACAAGCTGAGGAATAGCATCTACAAGTCCTTGTGCTAAACCAAGTATTAACTGCAAAGCGGCATTAAGAATCATGGGCAGGTTATCAACCAAACCCTTCACAATAGTTGTGATGGCATTTACTGCCGCTGGTATAAGACTTGGCAGAGCCTCTCCAATGCCACTCACAAGTGCCGTCACCAACTGCACCGCCGCATCGATAAGAAGGGGCAAGCTCTCAATCAAAGCCCCAACTATCGTCATCACTGCGGCAACGGCAGCGGGGATAAGTTCTGGAAGCAGATTCAAAACAGCCTGCAATACCTGTGTGAAAATATTGGTTACTGTTTCAAGTAACATCGGTAAGAGGTCACCGACCGCTTGCAAGATTGCTCCTGTTGCCTGTGGCAGAGCCTTCACAATATTTTCAAGCACAGGCACGATATTTTTGACCACCGCCTCAAAGGCATCTACAAGGTTTTCCGTAAGGTTTGTCATATCAGCACCTGCATTGCCAAGTCCAGCGGTAAAACTACCGACTGCAGCTTTTAACAACCCAATGGAACCAGAAATTGTTTGAGTTGACTCTTTTGCAAAGTTACCGGCATACTGCTCTGTATTCTCGAAAAACATTTGCATGGCGACTTCGGCTTTTTCAGCTTGAGTTGCGGTATTCCAAGTAAAGTCCAGACCCTTGGCGAGAGCATAGGCTTGGATGTTAGTAGCATTCATAGCTACACCAAGGTTATCCATCATGGTAAAATTACCCTTCGCCGCACCTGTGACAGCCTCCATAGCCATAGACATATCAATACCCATGACGGATGCCATATCCGCTGCTCTCTGCATTGCTTTCTCAGTCAATTCAAGACTTTTTTGTTGCTGTATACCAGAGCCTTGGAACAACGCACCCATTTTATTGGCTGTAGCAAGATACTGGCTTTGAGATACACCAAGGTTTTTGTATGCCTCCTCACCAGTTTTTTGAATGGAGGCGGCATACTTCCCAAACACAGCTTCACTGCCGCCAAGGTTCTGCTCCAGCTCACCAAACTGCTGAACAACATCTTTGCCCAGTTTGATTGCAGCAACACCAACGGCAACTGCGACAGCACCCATTGCCACTCCGACACCTTTAAGTACACTGCCCAGCTTTTCAAACTTACCACCAGACTTCTCTGCCTCATCGCCTGTAGCCTTCAGTTCATCACCAAGGTCATCGGTACCCTCAGCAGTTTCGGCAAGTTCACGCTCCATACCATTGAGTTCAGCTTGCGCCCTATTCAGCTGAATTTGCCAATTCTGTGTGCGGCGGTCATTTTCACCGAAAGAGGATGCGGCATTATCCAGTGCAGCCTTGAGGGTAGTAATTTTATCTTTTTGTGCATCGATTTCTTTATTTAAAACCGCATTGCGAGCGGTGAGTGCATTGACGGATTTATCGTTTTTATCAAACTGACTTGTCACTAGGGTCATCTCTGAGCCTAGCACTTTAAAAGATTGATTGATATCAGAGAGAGCCTTTTTAAACTCACGCTCGCCCTCAACTCCGATTTTTAATCCAAAATTGTCTGCCATGCCATCACCACCTCCTTAAATTCCCAACGGGATAATATCATCAATCGTCCTAGTTTTCTTTGGTTTTTCAATACCGTGCCACTGCTTATGACAGGTCCACAAATCTAAAAATAGACCAATGGGCATAAGCCAGAATTCCTCTGAACTCATACCCATCTGAACCGTTCCATAATAAAGAAGTCGAGTAAAGGTTTCTGCATCTGTTTGCTGATGCTGTCCATCTACTCGACTTATGTGTTTTTTGGTGCTATGCCTTCGTCCTCACTTTCCACATTGCGCTTTGTGCCTTTGAACATTGCTTCTGTGATAGCATTCTTATATGCTGCCAAATCAAGCGGTGAGGTAAGGAGTTCTACTTCATCCTCGGTCAGCAAATCCTCAGCTTTTCCTTTATTTTTGAGGTTGCGAATCAGAATAGATTGGTTGGCGAGGAGGGTCAGAAGCCACACTATCTCATCAAGTGCCATCTCGAAGTTCTCGGATTTCATGAGCTTTTCACCGAGGTTTTCAAGACCGCCATAACGGTTTGCGATGGCTTTTGTAGCACGTGTAGTGAGTATCAGTTCATACTCTTTGGTGCCAATTGTAATAACAGAATTTCTCTCATTATCCATTGCAATCCCTCCTATGGTGCTGGTGTGTAGGTAGGTTCATAGACCTGTGAGAACCAGCCAGTAATAGTGTCAGAAGTAACACCTGCGTCACCCTCTGTAACCTCTGCTTTCCATGGATGCTTGCTCGTGCTGTCCAGCTTATTTCTGCGGGTGACTGTTCCCTCAATAGTTGGTGTAGAGAATGTGATAGAATCTGCCTTTGTCTGCAGATTCGTTGCTGGAAGCCCAAACTTTACACGATAAAGCCAGAAATAGCGGTACTTGCCGTTTGCCTTCTGTGCACGGAACCCCACAGCAACAGCTTTACCCACACTTTCACTGGCAGAGATTAATACCCCATTATCGTCCGTAGTTGCGCCAGTCAAATCTGCTGCAACAGTAGGCCCAATGTCATCTACACCTAAGGTTAGTGTTCCATTGTTAAAATCCTTAACGACTTCGGCGACTCCATCATCTGCATATAAAATCGCCTCCACCAGTTCCACCGAAAGTTCAGCGGTGATGGCTTTGGCGAGTACAGCAGGAGTTCCATAGGTTTCTTCACCATTTACGTCTTCAGTTATTTTTGAATAATATAATTTATCAAGACCAATCGTTGCCATATTGTTATTCCTCCAATCTATAGTTTTTTGCCACATCAATGGCATAGTGATGATATCCGGTATCATCTTCGTGACCAATATATCTGCGTTCGGTTATTGTGAAATCCGCATTCAAGAGTGCAGCTGTAATCTGCTTTTTACTCAATAAATAGTTGCCCTTTGAAAATAGTGATATTCGTGCCTCCTGTACATCAAATCCAGGTCGGTTATCCGCATGGACTTCAAAAATATCCGAAAGAGGGAGGATCACTACATATTCATTTGGAGCCTTGCCTGAAAAAACACCAGTTTCAACAGGAAGAGGTATTGAAGTAATTAGGGTATTTAATTCTGATAGAATACTCATATCTTTTCAATCTCCTCCTCCAATTTAGCTATCATTGCACCCATGCAGGGTTTCCGTGATGCACTTTTAGCAGGTTTTAAGAAAGGTTTTGCAGGCTGACCATGTTTGCCATATTCGATAATGTTTGCAATTTTAGCGTTACTTCCACCATCAGAACGTGGCTCCGCGAATCCCACTTTTACGTTGTAGTCACCATCTCTGTCTTGCTTGGCTGATGTAAGTCCGAGGGAGGATACTAACTCACCCGTGGATTTAGAAGGATATTTTGTATCTTTTCCAACCACAGATTGCAAGTTAGATTTGACCTTCTCAAGCACCACATCTCCGCCCGCTTCCAATACCTTTGGGATGATTACATCTGTTTGATCAGCAAGTTTTGAAACCTTCATCAGAAATTCCTCTGGCATCTTCATATTTACTTTTGCCATATCAATCACCCCACAGTTGGTTCTAAATGTTCAGCGAGAACTTCGATATACATTCCACGTCCTCTGACATCCTCAACACTTAAAATTTGGAACCTGCCATCAGCGCAGGCAACTGTCATATCCGTTGTGACCTGCAGACCAGGAATTTTTCTAAACCGAAACAGAGCGGACGCAGAAGAAAATGCTGTCATATTCGTCCACTTCTCACTGCCATGACGATCTTCCTTGTAAGCACGAACAGAGGCTAGAATGTTATCACCTGTGGTGGCAAATCCATCGCTGTCCTTGATTGGCACAGTGCTGATGATGTCAATAAAGGTATTCATTTTGCCGTAACTCATATCACACACCCCAGTTCCTATCAAGCCTCAAAAGCATATTCACTGTATTCCATACCTGCTGACCTGCCTGCACACTGTCGGCATAGAAGCCAGCCGTCGAGCCATCTCTGCTTTCATAGAAATGACCCGACAGCATGATTATTGCCTGTTCTGTGGTAGGTGGCATGGCATTTTCGTTGTAAAACCCCCTGGCAACGTGCTGATAGCTTTCTGCATAGGATACGGCGGCGGTGATGTAACTTAATAAAAGATTATCATCCGCATCATGTGTTAGGATTAGATTTGCTTTCACCTTTGGTAAAAGATTATCTGTTGTCATATCATCCGCCTCCTTTGCTGGTTATTCATCTGCCATAAGCCCTGCTGCTTTTAACTTTGCAAGCAGTGCATTAAAGTCTGTGACCAGTCCCTCAACTGTTGTGGCTGTACTATCAGCTTGGTTTGCTGCGGCAGGAAGCCCAGTAACTGTTGCTCCCGGTAAAACTTCCAATGTGCCGCCGACAATCCATTTCTCGCCGCCTTGTTCCATGTAGTTTTTAGAATTATAACTCATAGGTCAGACCTCCTTATGCTTTCTGCTGAAGAACTTTAATAGCCTCTGGTAAAATCAGCTTACCATCCACACGCTGTGTAGCAACAAAGCCTACTTGACCAGTTACTGCAAAAAGTTCATTAAGACGTTTAAACATACGGCCTTGGCGGTCGGCCACCCAGTAATAGCTGAAATCACCAAATGCAATGGTCTTAGCGGCTGACGCAATTGCTGGTACATATGCAGAAGTGTACAGAGGGCGGTTCAAAATAGTGTCGGGAGTACCTGCTTGTAAGGATGGCTGCCATAGATACTGACCTTGACCATCTTTCAGCTTGCGGATTGCTTTTACCGTAGCATCATTCATAATAAACACAGCTTTATTACGATACGGTGCCTTTAAGGAGTAGAATAAATCAAGCACCTCATCAATGGTAATAGCTGTAGCACTAGCTGTGGTTACCCCTAGCTGAGCACCGCCTGCTGCGGCAAGAATACCAGTCGGCTTTCCAGAGCCATCGCCAATAAAGAAGGATTCTTCTTCCTTATTGCCTATACGTCTAGCAAACTCTTTAGAGATATATGGTTCAAGCCTGAATACACTGTCGTTTAAAAGTTCCTCTGAAACCTTAATCATTGTTCCAAGCTTATAAGCCCCAATGGAAACTTGACCGAAACTGTCATCGCTTTCTGGAATAGTTCCTTCTTCATCAATCCATGATGCTGTGCCTTTTGATGCAACTACAGGAATTTTCCTATCCCCAGAAGCAGTGGTTATAACATTTGCTAGTCTACGAAAAATGTTCTCGTCCTCAAGTGCCTCTACAAGGGTACGTTCAAATTCATCTGGTACAAGATAGCCACCCTCGGTGTCGGTTCCAATCTGCAGTGCATTTCTTACAACTGGATCAAGTCCTTCACCAGCACGGGTACGCATAGCATTCCAGAATGCCTTTTTATACTCGGCAGATGCACGGCCGGTCTTTTCTTCAGTGCCTTTTGATGGTGCGTTGGTAATAGGGTTACTGGTGGCTTTGGAAAGTTCCAGGTCAATTGATGCCTGACGTTCCAGACGCTCAATTTCTTTGCCGAGAGCTACAACATCAGCCTCCATCTTGTCATAAGTGGCTGTGTCCTCAGCGGATAGAAGTCCGTCACCGCCACGTTTGGTATCAAGAAATGCCTTAGCTGCATCCCATGCTTTTGCACGTTTCTCGCGCAGTTCTAAAATTTTACTCATAATGATTTCCTCCTTCAAATTAGTGGTTAATTAAAGAAAGCCGCTTATCAAGCGACTCGATTGGGGTACCTGTTTTCGGTTTTGATTGTTTTGGCAGCTTGCTGATAAGGGAGTTGGTTACCGCCATGCGTGAGAAGATAAGGCTGTCAGTGCTAGTCTTTTCTCCTTCTGAAAACATGATTTTATCCGCAAATCCCATTTCAATTGCTTTGTTAGCATTCATCCATGTTTCTGCATCCATGAGATGAGAAAGCTTTGTTCTAGACATCCCGGATTTTAATTCATAGGCATTGATGATACTTTCTTTAACTTCATCAAGCAGTGCCTTTGCTCTCAGCATTTCTTCACTGTCGCCGATAGCAACGGTGGAAGGGTTATGAATCATCAGCATAGAAACAGGTGACATATATACATCTCCACCTGCCATTGCAATTACCGATGCCGCACTTGCTGCTAATCCGTCGATTTTCACAGTGACGTTTCCGGTATAATCCATCAGCATATTGTAAATTTGTGCTGCTGCAAATACATCGCCGCCAGGTGAGTTAATCCACACCGTGATGTTGCCGGAGCCTGCCGTAAGTTCATCTTTGAATAGTTTAGGAGTAACCTCGTCACCCCACCAAGTTTCATCAGATATTACCCCGTTTAAATAGAGGGTGCGTTCCTCATCAGAATCACGTACCCAGTTCCAAAATTTTCTCATTGTCCATTAGCCTCCTTTACTTGATTTGTGGCAAACGCTCCTGCGTCAGCCAGTTTTGTCATATTGCCGTTGACTAAATACAAATCTCCGCCTTCCTCGGCAGGGATGCGGTTCATGTCCTCAAGTTCGCGGATATCGTTTGCTGACATCCAGCCGTTTTGTCGACCGACAGCATAGCCATTCATACGGCTCTGGTAATCCCCTCGAAGCAGACCATCTAAATTAAACCTAATGAACAAAGATGATTTCTCAGAAGGTAAAATAAGCGACTGCTGAAGACTTTGTTCCCAGCGCACCACCCAAGGATCAAGGGTGTATTTTACAAATTCCAGTGACTGCTGTTCAATATTGCTGAACGATGATTTTTCCAAATCTCCCACCATGTGAGGCGGTACACGAAATATTCTAGCAATCTCGTTAATCTGAAATTTCCGAGTTTCTAAAAACTGTGCCTGTTCCGGTGGAATCCCAATTGCTTGAAACTTCATTCCTTCCTCTAAAACTGCCACACGGTGTGCATTAGCACTGCCTTGGTAGGCACTGTTCCAGCTATCCTTAACTCTCTGAATATCCTTGATTACACCAGGATGTTCAAGTACTCCACCTGGATTAGCACCGTTAGCAAAGAAAGACGCACCATATTCTTCCGTAGCAAGGGACATACCAATTGCATTTTTAGCCATAGCTATAGGGCTGTAACCAATCAGTCCATCAAAACCTAAGCCGGGGATATGAAGAACATCATCTTTGCGGAGTGTTATATAGCTGCCTTTAGGATTTAATCCGTTTTCATCATAATCACGGTAGTAGGTATAGATCAGTTCACCGTTAGCGGCTCGACTAACCTCCATCTTGCTTGGTAATAAAGGGTATAGAGCCACTGCCTGCCCACGACCATTCCGAACTACCTGTGCATAAGCATTACCCCATAATAAAAGATGACTCATCAGCGTTTCTCGAAACACAAATGAAGTCATCTCAGGGTTGGGTTCGTTATGAAGAAGATAATATAAAGGGTGCTGTGGAATACGTTCCTTGCCGCCGTCCATACGGTATCGATAAACGTGCAACGGTAAACCTGCTATGGCCTCTGCCAGTATCCTTACGCAGGCATACACGGCTGTGGTTTGCATTGCTGTACGTTCATTGACGGTTTTGCCACTGGTTGTACTGCCGAATAGGAATGACCATCCACTTCCGATACTGTTTTGCGGTTTATCCCTTGAACGAAACATTGATGAAAATATACTCATAAAATTAATAACCCCCTTTCGTTGTACACAGAAGCCCCTCCGTCATTGCCACAACGAATTGCTCTATCAAGAGCCATTATCGTTGCTACAGCACCATCTATTTTTTCAGTAGATTTTTCTTTATCCGCCTTGATGTTTCCTGCAGGGTCAGTTCTAATGTAGATGTTATCCATCATCCATCTAAGAACCGGGTGCCCTCCATGAGCAATTTTCTGCTCCAGTGTCAGTTTCATAAGTTCCTTTGTTGGCGGACTCATATCCTTAAATCCCTGACCAAATGGAACTACAGTAAATCCCATACCTTCAAGGTTCTGTACCATCTGCACTGCGCCCCAGCGGTCAAAGGCAATTTCACGGATATTATACTTTTCGCCAAGCTTTTCAATGAATTTTTCAATAAAGCCATAATGAACTACATTTCCTTCTGTAGTTTGCACAAAGTCTTGCTTTTCCCACACATCATAAGGAACATGGTCACGCTTAACACGAAGGTCTATGGTTTCTTCTGGTATCCAAAAATAAGGCAGGACACAGAATTTATCATCTTCATCTATTGGTGGAAATACTAGCACAAACGCTGTAATATCCGTTGTACTGGAAAGGTCAAGTCCACCGTAGCAGATACGACCCTCCAAATCCTCCTCGCAAACCTTAAAGGAACAAGCATCCCATTTATCCATTGGCATCCAACGCACTGCTTGTTTTACCCATTGATTTAAACGGAGCTGCCTAAATGAGTTCTCTTCGGCAGGGTTTTGCTTTGCTGATTCACAGGCAGCTTTTACTTTATCAATACCAACTGTAATGCCAAGGGATGGATTTGCTTTCTTCCACACCTTAGGATCTGTCCAATCGTCACTCTCTTCTGCTCCGTAAATAACAGGGTAGAAGGTAGGGTCATTTTTTCTTCCTTCTAAAATATCCTTTGCCTTTTGGTGTGTTTCATAGCAGATGCTCTGTGTATCTGTTCCTGCAGTCGTAATAAGAAAATATAAAGGCTGCATCCTGGCATCGCCAGAACCCTTGGTCATAACATCAAACAGCTTTCTATTTGGCTGTGTATGAAGTTCATCAAACACCACACCGTGAATATTAAAGCCATGCTTGGAATAAGCCTCTGCCGATAATACTTGATAAAAACTATTCGTAGGGATATAAATGATTCGCTTTTGGGATGCCAATATTTTTACTCTTTTACTAAGTGCAGAACACATACGCACCATATCAGCAGCTACCTCAAATACGATAGATGCCTGTTGGCGGTCAGCTGCACAGCCATAAACTTCGGCTCGTTCTTCAAAATCACCACAACACAAAAGGAGTGCCACTGCAGCGGCTAGTTCTGATTTACCTTGCTTTTTAGGAATTTCTATATATGCAGTATTGAACTGGCGATAGCCATTTGGTTTCAAAGTTCCAAAAACATCTCGGATAATCCTCTCCTGCCAGTCAATCAATTCAAAGGGTTTACCTGCCCATGTACCTTTGGTATGACATAAGCACTCGATAAAATTGACGGCATAATCCGCAGCCTCCTCATTGTAAACAGAGTCCTTTGACTTAAACTTGGTAGACTTATATTTTTTCAGTTTCCGCATTTTGCCGTCACCACCCTTTCTGCAATAAAAATAGCCGCCTGTGACAGCGACTTAAAATCTATGTGTACGAGGAACAGCCCCTCAGCGGAGCCGTCCTTTGCGATATAACGTTATTTGTTATTCTTCACCATAGAGAATGAATTTTACATACTCCTCGCGGTAATCTTCAAGATAAACAACCAGTTCAAAAAACTCCATATCATGGGCAATTCGCTGAACCATTGATGTATCAAACATATTTGTCAGTCCTGTTTCACGTACCCTTAGTATCTGTTCCTTAATTTTATTGTCCATCATTTTCCTCCATAGAATCTTCAACAGCCTGTTTTAGAATGCCGATATCAAAGCCTGCTTTATTATATCCTTCCAAAATAATGCTGTAATAATGACAGCTTGGAGTACCGATCGGTCTGCCTTCGTTCATAAGATACACCATTGCTTCTACGTTCTTTTTTCCAAGTTTAACCTTGACTGTTTCCTTATGGTAAAGGAATGGAAATCCCTCGTAGCGGTCAAGTGCTGCTTCATCATCTGAGGTAATCTCCCACAGCAGACATGGCACGGTCTTGCCCTTACAAGGCTCCACAGTTGCCACAGCACCGCCGTTTCCACCGTAAAACAATAATCGGTAGTCCCTTAATATGGTCGCCCCGACAGGCTTTGCTGTGGGGCATCGGTGTGCCATTTGCTCAAGATTTAAATTGGAGCCATAAGCTAGATAAAGCGTTTTATTCATCGTATTTTGTCCTCCTTGTTATGGGGTAACCGTTCAGGCTGCCCGAAATCGCCAAGCCGCTGAACCATCAAGGTGTGCGGTTAAGTGCTCTCTGCAGTTTGCAAATTCCTCGCCAATAAAGCCAATGCGGTTTAGGTAAGTTCTCATTGCAAATTTCTCGTTATCAGTTTGTGGCTTTTTACTGCTCGCACACTTTTGTGTCAAGGCTTGGTTATTAAGTGCTAGGGCAAGCACAATGTAGCTTCTGACCTTACCTGCGTGGAGTTCACTGTTAAAGCCTCGTAACTCAACCGTGTGATTGCCCGTAAAAAAGCTATGCAGGTTTAGGAAATGGTAGCGACTTTTATGGTAATGTTGGTGGGTGCTTTCGCTGTAGCCTTCATACCAGAGTTTCTCAATAGCCTCCATGGTCTTTGGTTTGCGGTGGTTTACTTTCTCTACCAAAAGGCTATCCATCTTCTTGCAGTAGTTCATACGCTCTTGAGCAATCTGTAAAGCCTTATAAAAAAGGTCATTCTTACTTGCAACAATGTTGATGAAGTTTCGAATGCTTCTCGGTGTATGGTCAGCACCGTTTAGATGAATGTGAATTCCGCAGGAGTTGTTGGCAAACCCACCTGCTCGGCGAAGTACCCTAACAAGTTCTTGTAAAGTTTCAATGTCCTCTCGGTAAGTAAGTATGGGGCTAACCAGTTCTACACTGTAGTCCCTGCTTGCGGATACGGTTCTGCCGCTCACCTTGTGTTGACAGTTAATCGAGCCGTCACTCATCAGCTTCCAAGTGCGTCCGTCTGCTGTGTGAATTTTGTAGGTGTCGTAATAATCGTGGGTGCGTTCGATTGTTCCGTTTAGAAACGCTGCTGTAACCTCTGCGGCTTTTGCCCTAGTGATTCCTGTGAATTCAATTTCGATTCCAAATTTCGTTGTAAGCATGGTATGTTTGCCCCTTTCAAATGTGTGTGTTAACCTTTCGGTATTACATATATCACTCTAAAAAGGATATATAGCAAGTCATATTTGAGGTATAAACCACACAAATTTAAAAGCTGTACCGTGGCAGAAATCGTGTATTCTACACCTCGATTTTTCGGCACAAATCCTCGCCATAGACAACATTTAATGAACTTCCATTATCCCAATGAACCATAATAGAACCAGTATCATCAACACCTCTCACCGTACCTTTTGTTCCTATGGGTGGTGCTTGGCAATCATCCATCTTTACCAGTTCTACTCTTGTGCCTGCAGGATATTGCTTTCTTAACATTTCAACTATATTTCTATTTGGAAACCGCATTCTTGGCACCTCCTTTAAAAGCCGATGAGCCAGAAAGGTTCTTTAACAAAATTTTTCTCTCCGCCTTGAAATCTGCTCCGATAAACCCAAGCCTTAAAAGGAAACAGCGAAAGGCATATTTTTCATTTTCGATTTCTTTTTCTATAGCATTAATACGTTTTTGATTTTTTGCTATTTCACAAAGTGCTGTAATAAAATGGGTATATGCTTTTACTGCATCACTGTCCTGCTCACCATAAAACCAAGGAAAACTGATAGTTTCTTTACCTTCAATGATTGAAACGGAATCTGTACCTATGGCTTTTTTAATGAGCGTTGCTTTACTTTCCACTAACCGCTTAAGGTTCTCAAGTGCTGCCTCAGTAAAAGCTGACCTTGGCATTTCTATGGTCAAACCATCAAGTTCCAATGTTTCATCTTGCTCAGGTGTTTCATACATAGGTGGTTCCTCATAATCATGGTAAGGGCTAACCCTTCCGTCAAGTGCTGCCTCATATGGAATTTGTAAATCCTCTGGAGTAGACTCTGCTTTTGGAAGAGGCATAGCATATTCCTCACTCACTGCCTTAAAGTCATGTAAACCCTGTAAGTCTGCTACTAACTCGTAATTATCCTCACCTGTGACCACACCGTTTTTATCAATGTGGTATCCACCCACTTCATAAGAAAAGGTGGGGGCACCGAGGTATTTTGCAGGAGCATTCAGTTCCTGACTGATTGCACCGACCAGTGATTTTCGTTTTTCTCCAGTCACATTATAATTAATTTGCATATTTTGTACCGCCTTTCTTTTTTCGGTACTACATATATCACTCTAAACGCTGTAAATAGCAAGTCATTTAAGGATTTTCTGTAGAAAACAACTATTGGATTAATCAGCAGTTTCTTGTGTAAATAACACAATACCTGTCAGCACGAAACAGACGCAGGGGAGAGCCACTCCATTTCCCCACATTTTATACTCTGCAGAATCGGAATGAGGGTCTTTCAGCCATTTTATAATCTGCTTTTCTGTCTTTGGCTTTGCAGACTCTCCTATAATCTTTCGATGTGTTTCAAAGACAGCTGTCCAGAATGTGATATCTTCTTTAGTGGGATTTTCTGTGCCAAGGTTCTCACACCAAAAATCCGGAAAACCTTGAAGCCTTCCACATTCCATAGGAGTGAGTCTGCGAACCGTATAGTTCGGTTCAACTGGAGATATCTTTTCTACATTCCATGCAACTGCTGATGGTCCTTGTGCATTTAAAGTAGCTGCAACTCCATCCTCTTTAATTCCGAGATTTCTTGCAAAATTCTTGCCACAGTTAAAGGTTTCTCTATCAATAGAATAGCAAGGCTGTGATACAACATTGGGGTCTTTATAATCTCTTGCTGCCAGAGTTGGTGCTTTTTCTATATTGACCTGCATAAAATCACCTGTTGTCATTGAATAAACTGCGTGTCTATCCGTGGTATTAAGGGTGAACGATACCTCTTTGTTAATGCCGTCACCGTTAGGACCATTCTCATCTTTTCGCCCAATCATAGAACCTTGCAAAGAGAAACTTTCTATAACAGCCATTCCACCTTGATTGCACGATGGATTGCCTCCGTTTCCATCAATCGTTCTTGAAGTATCAGCCTCATAAATACCACTGTGAGGATTGTTTGATTTCATGGAGTTACTGCCATCAGAACATATTCCATATACCTTCGGCTCGAACAGCGTCTGATCGTTATTACAAGATAAAGTTGCAGATTTATTATCCTGTATTAATGCACCTTTTCCTCCGCCCTCGCAGCCACTGCGGATTTTAAGAGTTTTTGGAGTATCATTTAATGCCATGGCGGCTGGAACTGTGCCTGCTCTTAAAGTTGGTGAAACTTCCTCCTCATAACCAATACCACGGCTCTTGGATGAATGTTCTGTGCAAAATCCTGCCGTAGTTACAAAAGGCTGATTGTTTCCACCAGTTCCATAAGTTGCAGAAACTGTTGGAGCAACATCTAAAGGTCCAGTATAGCGGGTATCCTGGCTATGATTTTCAAACATAACGCAAGGTGGGTGGTTCGCCTTTGCTCTAAGTGTTGATGTCTTATCATCAAGCACATCCATACGCTGACCGCCCTGGTCATTTAAAACAAGAGTGCTTGCCTCTCCAAAGCCAACCTCAGTACTTTCGGCAGTTCCTTGCCACGAGCAGAAGCTCTGCGCAAAATACCTTGACAAGCCTTCGGACTCAAATAATATTTTTCCGGCACACCTATCTGTAAAATCTGCGACAAGGTAGATACGTTTTCTACGTTGGGGTACTCCCCAGTATTGCGCGTCAAGGACTCTCCATGCAATGGAGTAATCTCCTCCCAGTATTTCTCCTGCATTAAGCCACTTGTTAGGCTTAGGAATAGATACGGTTTCATCTTTAACTCCTGCGATGCTTTCAAGGACGGCTTTAAAGTCATTTCCTTTGTTTGATGAGAATGCTCCTGGCACATTCTCCCATACGATAAATCTTGGATATTTGCCATTAGTAGCACACCTCATTTCCTTTATAATTCGTATTGCCTCATAAAAAAGGACGGATTGTTTTCCGTCAAGTCCTGCTCTTTTCCCAGCTACCGACATATCGGTACAGGGTGAGCCAAAAGTTATAATATCGACGGGTTCTATTTTTTTGCCATCCATAGATGAGATATCTCCGTAATGTTTCATAAAAGGCAGCCGTTTGCTCAATGTCGTCAACTTAACAAAACAGTAATATAAAAATTACAATAAATTTAAAAA
>CALLZZ010000387.1 GCA_937858235.1 uncultured Clostridia bacterium | reverse complement strand
AAAGGTCATGCGGCTGTCACCGGCAGCAACAATCCCCTGCCGGTTGGCCAGAATACAGATATAGGACATGTAAAAACCTCCGCTACCGCGCGCCTCAGGGCACGATTCAGGGCGTTGAGTACCCGCTTTTTGTCTCCGCTCCACTACTTTACCACACCCACCGATCATTGTCAGCTTTCCGGTTGTTCCCCGTCCCTAATTCTGGTAAGATAATGGTAGATACATCCAACCAGTGTGAAAGGAGTGTGCCCATGTACGCCATTCTGGACTACAATCCTCAGCTGCTGCCCTTTGCAGATCAGATCCAGCAGCGGGTTGATCACTATCGCCAAACCAAATCCGCTCTGCTCTCTGATTCCACCCTCAGTCAGTTCGCCAACGGCTACCTCTACTTCGGCATTCACCGCCAAAAACAGGGCTGGGTCTACCGGGAGTGGGCACCGGCGGCACAGCAGCTCTGGCTGATGGGCGACTTTAACAGTTGGGATCACGCCTCCCACCCCCTCACGCCTCTGGAGGATGGGGTCTGGGAGCTGAAATTACCCGCTGACGCGCTGTGGAGCGGCTGCAAGGTAAAAACCCTGGTGCACGCTCAGGGCCGGGTTACCGAACATATTCCACTCTATGCTCATCGGGTGGTGCAGGACCCCGTTACCCTACAGTGGTGCGGAGAGGTTTGGGCGGAACCGGAACCGTTCCACTGGACATCCTTCCACCCCAATCCCAAAGCGCCGCTGCTGATTTACGAAGCCCATGTGGGGATGGCTCAGGAGGAACCTAAAATCGGCAGTTACCGGGAATTTACCGACAAAATCCTGCCCTGGATCAAAGACTGCGGCTACAATACCGTCCAGCTCATGGCGGTGATGGAGCATCCCTACTACGCCAGCTTTGGCTACCAGGTCTCGAATTTCTTCGCCCCCTCCAGCCGGTTCGGCACCCCTACCGACCTGAAATACCTCATTGATCGGGCGCACCAGCTGGGACTCCGGGTGATTCTGGATCTCATTCACTCCCACGCTGTCCGCAACGTAGCCGAGGGCATCCACCTTTTTGACGGTACCGTCTGGCAGTTCTTCCATGCCGGCGCAAAGGGTGATCACCCGGCTTGGGACACCAAGCTCTTCGACTACGGCAAGCATGAGGTTCTCCACTTTCTCCTATCCAATCTGAAATACTGGCTCTCTGAGTACCATTTAGACGGCTTTCGCTTCGATGGCGTCACCTCTATGCTCTACCGGGATCACGGCTTAGGCGCTCCCTTCGACCGGGACAGCCGCTACTTCTCCCACAATGTCGATCCTGATGCGATGGTCTACCTCCAGCTGTCCAACGAACTAATTCGTCAGGTGAATCCTGCCGCTGTCACCATTTCCGAGGACGTATCCGGAATGCCCGGCATGGGACTACCCCTCTCTGAGGGTGGCCTGGGGTTCGACTACCGGTTGGGGATGGGACTCCCTGACCTGTGGGGCCACGTCCTGAAACATCAGCAGGATGAGGACTGGGATCTGGACCAGATCTGGGGCAGCCTATGCCTCCGCCGCCCGGGTGAAAAAACCGTGGCCTATGTGGAGTGCCACGATCAATCCATTGTAGGGGATCAGGCCATGATGTTCCGCCTCGCCGGCGCCAGCATGTACACCGATATGTCCGTTGACTGCCACACCCTGGTCATCGACCGCGCGGTGGCGCTCCACAAGCTTATGCGTTTGCTCACCGCCGCCGCGGGAGGCGACGCCTATCTGAACTTTATGGGCAACGAATTCGGTCACCCGGAGTGGATTGACTTCCCGCGAGAAGGGAACGGAAACTCCTTCCACTACTGCCGCCGTCAGTGGAACCTGGTAAAAAGTCCTGGCTTAAAGTACCGGTATCTGGCTGCCTTTGACCGCGCCATGGTGCGGGTGATCCGGGACAGCAACCCTTACCGTCAGTGGATGCCCGATTTGAGAGGCCTCTCCCGAGAACAACAGGTGCTGGCCTTTGAGCGGGGGGATTTGTTGTTCGCCTTCAACTTTAATCCCACCCAATCCTTTTGCAACTACTTGATCCCCGTCAGTCACGGTACCGACTACGAGTTGATTCTCTCCTCAGATGATGATGCCTTTGGTGGTCAGAATCGGATCGCTCATATCCACTATTCTACCTTCGTCCCCGGAAAACAGGGCAGCTTTTTGTGCCTGTATCTCCCTGCCCGCACCGCTCTGGTACTGAAGCCTCTAAATCAGTCATAACGACACAAAAAACCTGACCGATCTTTCCCATATCGGTCAGGTTTGCTTCACTTTCATTCTATTTTACCCGAAAACCCTGGAGAATCTTTTCTCCATACTGCCGGAAGCTAGCAGGGGTAAATGACTCCATATCCCGTTCCAGCTGGAAGGTGGGATAGTGATTCCCCGGAACCCACAGCCATCCGGCCACCTCCGCTTCCTGAGGCTGAATCCGGGGCACCTCACAGCAGCGACTGAATGTGGTTGAAGGGAAAGGCAATGCACAGGACACGCCCCAGCACATAGCCGGTATCTACCATGCCCAACTCGCCATAACGGCTGTCGGTGGATCCGTTCCGATTATCGCCCATGACAAAAATACAGTGCTCCGGTACGATAAACTCCCGATATACCATACCATTGCGCTCAATCATAACGTCTTCGTCCTCCTGATTTATGTAAGGCTCCTCCAACATTACACCGTCCACATAAACGACATTTTGATCGTAGTCGATTTCCACTTCCTGACCGGCTATAGCGATGATTCGCTTCACAATGGCCTCCTCTAAAAAGGAGTCCTTCCGCAGCACTACTACGTCCCCCTGGGAAGGAGTATAACCAATCCGCTGTACCATCATAATATCCTGATGGTGCAGGGTGGGGTACATCGAGGTACCGGATACGCCGATCACCATCCCCAGGAGGGTGAACACCAGCACCACCGCCACCAGTACAAAGGTCAGCATCTGGAGCCAATCGTAACAGTCTCGCTTCCAACTGTCCGGCGCCACTTCATTTACCACATTTTGTTTCCTGCTCATGCCATTTGCCTTTCCGTTTTCCATTGCTTTCATGCCGTCCGTCACAGGGTATCCAGCCGCCGGACGTCTACACAGCGCTTGGTTTTTGTGTCGATGGAGAACAGAACGCACTCCATTTTGCAGGGGCCTTCGGCGGCCTCGTAGCGCCTGGGCAAACCGCCCAGGAATTTATTGATGGAGTCCGCCGGACGAATTCCCAACACAGAGTCCGCCGGCCCGGTCATCCCCAAATCGGTAACGTATCCGGTTCCCCCGGGCAGAATCTTCGCATCTGCCGTAGGGACATGGGTGTGGGTTCCCCAGACGGCAGATGCCCGTCCATCCAGATACCAGCCCATGGCTAACTTCTCACTGGTGGCCTCGGCATGGAAGTCGATGAAAATCAGATCCGCCTTGCCCTCCAGCTGATGCAGAATCTGATCCGCCTTCTGAAAGGGATTATCCACGTTGGGGTCCATAGACACCCGTCCGATCAGATTCATCACTCCGATCCGCAGCCCCATGGGACCGTCGTACACGCCGTGGCCCTGGCCAGGCAGCCGGTGGGCGAAATTGGCCGGGCGCAGCAGGTAATGGCAGTCATCCAGGTACCGGTTGATCTTCATCTTCCCCCAGGTGTGATTGCCCAAGGTGACCACATCGGCACCGGCATCAAACATCACCTCTACCTGGTCGGGCAACACCCCGATTCCAGCAGCATTCTCACCGTTTACTACGGTAAACTGTACGTCATGTTCTTGCTTGATGCGGCGAAGGTTGCGATTGAGAAAATCCAAACCGCTCTCTGATACTACATCGCCAACGGCCAACAAATGGAGGATCATAATTTGGGACACTCCTTAATTCTAAATTCATCGTCTCAGTATACGCCATTCCCGGAAAAAGCGCAACGAAAAACTCCACCTATTTCTTTGTACCTCTAGTGCAGGAAATGGGCAGGCACTCGGTAATGAGGCCTGCCCTTCGCATGTTAGGAACAGAAGCGGTGCTTGCCAATCACCGTCAGCAAGGGCCGGGACCAAATCCAGGCACTGGTTGCCGTATCGGGATTGAAATAGTAGATGGCACCCCCAGAGGGGTCCACACCGTTCATGGCATCCTGGGCTGCCCGATAGGCAGAAGATGCTACTGCTTCGTTGATTTGACCGTCTACCATACAGGTAAAGGCACCCGGTTCATACACCACGCCGGACAAGGTGTTGGGGAAGGACGGGTGTGCAGTCCGGTTCAGAATGACCGCCCCTACCGCGACCTGTCCGCTGTAGGGTTCCCCCCGGGCTTCTGCCGAAATCACCTTTGCCAACAGTGCTACGTCTCCCTTTCCGGAGTTGGCGCTTCCTGTGGACGTTGAACCAGAGGAGGAACTGTTTTTGCTCCCTGTCTCCATCCCCAACGCCTTCAGTGTAGCCGATCCCACTATGCCATCCACAGGCAATCCATTTGACTCCTGGAAATGGCGGACTGCTTTGGTGGTCTTGCTCCCGTAGGTTCCGTCTACCGGTCCGTCAAAGTACCCCCATCGCTTTAGCTTCGTCTGTATTGTTGTTACAGTGCTTCCTGTATCGCCCTGCCGGTAGCTGACGGCCATCGCCGTTTGAATCAGCCCGATCATCAGTGTAAAAATCAATAAAAATGCGCAAAGCAGGGCACTCAGCCGTTTTGTTTGCCGTTTCATGCTCTCTCGCCAACCTTTCTGTAAATACGGCATTATTTTAACTTGATTCTCCCTCTTTATCCTTTCTAAATCTTACCAACGGCTGTTTTTATTTTTTATTTTGCATTTCATCTGCTATAATAGGGATCATAATCGAAAAATTGGGAGGCACGCTCATGCATGATGAATTGACCCAAACTGACCTGGAAAAAATGCAGGAGGAGCTGGATTTACGCCGCAGAACCACCCGTCCCATGCTGTTGGAGGCGGTAAAGGAAGCCCGGGCTTTTGGCGACCTCAGCGAAAATTTTGAGTACAAAGCGGCAAAGCGAGAGAAAAATCAGAATGAAAGCCGCATCCGTTATCTCGAAAACATGATCAAAACCGCAGTGGTCATCCAGGATACCTCCGGAGCAGAGGAAATCGGACTGTTCGACAAGGTCACTGTCTCCTTCGAGGAGGACGATGAAACAGAGGTGTTCCAAATCGTCACTACCTTGCGGCAGGACTCCCTCCACGGACTCATCAGCAAAGAATCCCCTGTGGGCAACGCCCTGATGGGGCGTAAGGCCGGGGATCGGGTCATGGTAAAGGTCAGCGATACCTACTCCTATCCCCTGATGATTCTGGCAGTGGAAAAAGGGAAGGACGATGGTTCCATTCCCATCAGCCCCTTCTGATTCTTTTGCGCAACCCCAATGGGGCGGAGCGGCTTTTCGGAGCAGCTCCGCTCCTTTTCCTTCCCTACTGTTCATAGATGATTCACAAAGCATTTCCATACTGTTTAAGACTTTTCCCTCCGATTCCGTTATTCTAACCTTGTCAGGATAAAGTAATTCTACTAAGCAAGAAATCACCTCCCTCTCTTTCAAAAGCGCCCCGTTATCGGAACCGATAACGGGGCGTCTTTTTCTTGATTTTTCAGTTGAAATCTCACTTATTTTTGAACAGTTCTGCGTAGCCGGCTTTCCGGTTCACCAGCTCCGTGACCTGACTCAACTTGCTCACGTCTCCCAACAGGGTTACGCCGCTGAGCACATCGTCCCGGAAGAAATACTTCTCCAGATCTCCACGGTCAGGATCCTGGAAAGCGACTGTGCGGAAGGGTCTTTGCTGCGGATCCACCGTCATACCGATGGTGTACAGGCTCCGGTCTACCACTTCCATGCTCATGCCGTAGATTTCCGCCGCGAAGGTCAGCTCATCCCCCGCCGCATTGGCACCAGCTACTTCGCCCTGACGGGTGGCTTCCGGCCACAGTGCGTAGTTCATACCTTGGAACTCTACACAGTCTCCGGCGCCGTACACGTCCGGCAGACTGGTCTCCATCTTCTCGTTGACCACGATGGCACGGTCGATTTTGGCTCCAGCCTCCGCTGCCAGCTGACTATTGGCTCGCACGCCGCAGGAAACCACAACCACATCCGCCGGCAGAACCGTTCCGTCGTTCAAGTAGATGTTACCATCCTGATACCGCTCGGTCTGTGCGTTCGCCAGAATGGTGACTCCGCCCCCTTCAAAGAGGCCCTGTAGCATAGAGGAAGCGGTAGTATCCAGCTTATTGGCCATCAGAGCCGACATGGTTTCCAGCACCGTCACGGTACAACCGTACTTTTTCAGTTCCCAAGCTGCCTCCAGTCCCACGACGCCGCCGCCGATGACCACTGCCTGCTTGCCCTCGCCCAAGTACGTGCGAACCTGCTCAATATCTTCAATGGTGCGGATGGTTTTCACCCGGGGGTCCTGATTCCCCTCAAAGGGCGGTACAAAGAAGTGAGACCCCAAAGCATAGATGCACTTATCATATTCGTAAGTGGAGCCGTCCTCCATAACCACCTTTTTCCCGGCGGCATCCAAAGACGCAATCTTTTTGCCCAGCTCCAGGGTAATCTGCTGCCCTGCATACCAGTCCGCGTCGTGGAGGGTGAAATATTTTGCTCTTGCCTCTGCGTCAGTGCCGTCAAACATGTGCTTGGTCAGCTGGGGACGCTTATAGGGCAGCTCCTTCTCGTCTGCGATCAGGGTAATCGTCGCCGTGTCATCTCGATCCCGGATGGCTTTCGCCGCGTTTACCGCCGCCGTTCCGGCACCCAGAATTAGGTACCGCCGATCCGTATTATGTTTTTCGATGGCTTCCGCTTCCTCCACCGGCAGGTAGTGCTCGGGACCCACGCCGCACACCGGACACACTGGCTCCGAAGCGTCAAAAATTTCGCCGCAGATGGCACATTTTACCTTGCTGGTTTTCTGAGGTTCTACCTGCACAAAGTGTTCCGGGCCTACGCCGCACACCGGACACACCGGTTCCGAAGCGTCAAAGACCTCTTGGCAGACGGTACAACGGACTTTCCCGACCAGTTTCTCTTCCACTGGTTCAAAGTATTCCGGACCCACGCCGCACACCGGGCAGGCAGTTTCACCGGCAGCAAAGACCTCTTTGCAAACGGTACAGCGAACCTTTCCGGTTTTTCTGCCCTGATCCACAGGGATATAATGCTCCGGCCCCACGTTGCAGAAGGGACACACCGGCTCGTTGGCATCAAACACCGCCTGGCACACGTCACATCGTACTTTTCCAGTGACTGGTGCGCTATCTATCGGCTCAAAATTCTCTGGCCCCACGTTGCAAACCGGACACACCGGCTCACTGGCATCAAATACCGCCTGACATACCTTACACCGCACCATAGCTCCAGGGTTGTCCTCCACTGGCACATAATATTCCGGCCCCACGTTACAGAAGGGACACACCGGCTCCGAAGCGTCAAACACGGCCTGGCAGATACTGCACTTTACCTTACCCGTTTTGGGTTCTGTCTCCACCGGCTCAAAATAGTCCGGCCCTACGCCGCAGAGCGGGCACACTGTCAAAGAATCATCAAAAACCTCACCGCAGAGTTTACATTTCACCATGTGTTCGTCCTCCTTCAGACCATGCTAAAAATTGCGAGTATGCAACTTTGTTTTTTTCATTATCACACAGCTCCGCTGCTCTTGTCAAGAACAATTCCTGACAAGAGCTACTTTCTTTGTTCACTGATCTGGAAAAAGATCGGGATGATCTCAAACATTGCACCAAGTATCATAAGTTCAGACTCCTTTTCTCTGTGTTGTTGCGCTACCATCTTGGGGCTTGCCCCGGTCATGGTAATCATACCATACTTTTCTTCCTTCAACCATTGCTTTTTCCGGACAACACGGGTATAGTTTTGATTTTAGAGGTGTATCGCTACCGGTCACGCCTCTCCCCCTGACCTACCCCCCTCAAACCAGTTCCCCTGCGGCCTCCCCGCCGGGCAACCCTTACCATTTTGGAGGAAAACACATGAAAAAAAGACTCGCTCCCCTCATGGCCGCCGCCCTGCTGCTGGTGCTCTCTGCCTGTGGCGTTAGCGGCAGCTCCAGTGCTGACGGTTCCGCCTCCGTCACCTCCGGCAATACGATCACCATCGGCATCTTCGAACCGAGAACCGGTGAACACGGCTCCTCCGGCACCCAGGAAACACTGGGCATTCAATATGCGCATTCAATTCGCCCCATTGTTACCGTCGGCGGCGTTACCTACCATGTGATTTTGGACTGGCAGGACAATCAGTCTGACAAAACCGGTTCCGCTGCCGCCGCTCAGAAGCTCATTGCAGACGGCTGTGTCGCCGTCATTGGTGGTTACGGCTCCGCCCCTACTTCGCCGACGCACAGGTGCCCGCCATCGCCACCTCCTGCACCAATGCCAAGGTCACCCTGGGCAATGATTACTACTTCCGCACCTGCTATCTGGATCCCTTCCAGGGTGCCATTTTGGCTGACTGGGCCACTGAACAGGACTACAACGAAATCGCCACCATCAACAGCATCGGCAACGAATACACCTCCGGCCTAGTGGCAGCTTTCACCACTCAGTTCGAGAAAAACGGCGGTAAGGTCGTCGATGCCGAAACCTTCCAGTCTGACGCATCTGATTTCAAGACCATTCTGACCAACATTAAAACGTCCGGCGTCAAGGCCGTTTTTGCCCCCACCGACTACGCCTACGCTCCCCTGCTGTTGAATCAGGCTGCTGATCTGGGGCTGAAGGTACAATGGATCGCCGGCGACGCTTGGAACACCCCCGCCCTCACCAGCGACACCGGTGCCAACGCCGAAGGCGTGATTCTGGACAGCGCCTACGCCGAGGGCGTTGACAAGGCTTTCGACAAAGGATTCAAGGAATGGATACAAGCCGATTCTTCTCGCCTGGAGGCCAACGCCGGTACCACCAGCCTTACCGGCAATCAGGCGCTGAGCTTTGACTCCTACAACGTAATGCTGGACGCCATCCAACAGGCAGACTCTCTGGACGGCTCCGCCATCTGTGACGCTCTGCTGGCCATGGAAAAAACAGACGCTGTGAGCGGTACTCTAACCTTCGACCAAGACGGTGACGCCATTCGGAATACCGCCTACCTCCTGGAGGTCAAGGACGACACATTTACATTGGCGGACACCGTCACACATACGAGCTGACTTCCACTGCGCTGACGTGCTGCCTAAAGAAAGAACATCCCTCCGAACCCGTTTTCTATGGTTCGGAGGGATGCTCTATGATACAATCACGGAACGTACCCCAACTGCTACAACGCGGAAGTCTCCAGCACCACCGGCACTCCCCTCACCGTCACCGATCAGAACTACGCCGGTACCGTGGCTATGGCTGCCGCCTACGCCAGGGAACAGCACGGATTCCTGGTACAGGACACCTCGTTTGCGGGCTATTCAGGCTCCAGTATCCCCTTTACTGCCCCATACATCCCTGCGTCGTTCCCCAGCGCAGCCAGTGCAAATTCTGTCTCCGCCGCCCCGTGGAACACGCTGGCACGGTATTGCGCCCGCACCGGCGCTAATATAACTTCCCCGGCCTTTGAGACGCCGCCACCCAACAAAATCAGCTCGGGATCCGCTACACAGGCCACATAACTCAACGCCAACCCCAGCCAGCTTCCGGCCTCCGTTACCACCGACTGTGCCACCGGGTCTCCCACTTTGGCAGCATCCAGTACCTCCTTGGCCGTCCCCGATCCTCCAGCGTTAAACCCCTGGGCTTTGGCCAGGCGCAGGATTCCCGTAGCCGAAGCGTACTGCTCCAGGCACCCCCGCTTTCCGCAGTGACAGTACTCCAGTTCCCGGGGGTTTACCTGTATATGGCCGATCTCACCGCCGGCTCCGTGGGCACCACTGAGGATCTTCCCCCCTACTACAATACCGCCGCCAATCCCGGTGCCCAGGGTCGCCAGTACCAGATTTTCTCTCCCCCGTCCCGCGCCCTGCCATAGTTCGCCCAAGACGGCAGCGTTGGCATCGTTGAGGACCTGCACCGGCACGCCGCCCAGCAAATCAGACAGATTTCGTGCCACCGGAACCACGCCCCATCCCAGATTGACGCAGCGGTTCACCGTGCCGTCTGACAGCACCGGACCAGGTACACCGACGCCGATTCCCTCTAACGCCTCCATGGGAATCTCCCGCCCCAGGAGCCATTGAGCCAGATTGGGAAGAATTTGCGCTCCCACGCGCCCGGTGGGCAGCTCCCACCGCTCCAGCAGTCCTCCATCTGCGCCGAACAGCCCTACCTTTATGGTTGTACCACCGATATCCACGCCATAGGCATAGGGTTTCATATTCCCTTCCTCCCTCGCTTTTGATTGCCTGCATTATAACATAGTTTTCCCTCATCTGCGCCACACCTCCCCTCATTCGACAAAAGGGGAAATTTTTCTTGCGTTTTCCCCTTTTGCTCTCCACTTTTGTGTGCTACAATGGTGCCATTAAAAGATACTTCTGTAGACCAGAGATTTGAGAAGAAGGATGAGTTCGTTATGACCAAACATGATAAGCAGCAATTGCAGCTGACCGCCTGCGATGTTCGGCAGTCTATTCTGACCGCCACCCACAGTGCCAAATCCGGTCACCCCGGTGGCAGTCTTTCTGCGGCCGACCTGTTCACCTACCTGTATTTTAAAGAGCTGCGGATCGACCCCGCCAACCCCAAGGGGGCAGATCGGGATCGCTTCGTCCTGTCCAAGGGGCACACTGCCCCCGGTCTCTACGCCGCTTTGGCGCTGCGCGGCTTCTTCCCGGTAGCCGATCTGACCACCCTGCGTCACATTGACAGCTACCTCCAGGGTCACCCCAACATGAACACAGTTCCCGGCATTGACATGTCTACTGGCTCTCTGGGTCAGGGGATCTCTGCTGCAGTGGGCATGGCTAAGGGTGCCAAGTGTCTCAACAAAGACATCAACGTCTACTGCCTGCTGGGAGATGGCGAGATTGCCGAGGGTCAGGTCTGGGAGGCCTGCCTCTTTGCTGCCCACTACAAGCTGGACAATTTCTGCGCCATCGTTGACCTGAACGGCCTCCAGATTGACGGCTCCACTGCTGAGGTCATGAACACTGCTCCGGTGGATGCAAAGTTCGCTGCCTTCGGCTTTGACGTCTTCTCCATCGACGGTCACGACTTCGATCAGTTGGAGCGCGCTTTCTCCCGGTTCCACGATAACTCCGGCTCCCAGAAGCCCACGGTGATTCTGATGCAGACCGTTAAGGGCAAGGGCGTCAGCTACATGGAGCATCAGGCTGGCTGGCACGGCAAGGCACCCAACGATGAAGAATACGCACAGGGCATGCAGGAACTGGACGCTCTGAAGGCAGAACTGGAGGCGAACTGAGATGGCTGATGTAAAAAAGATTGCGACCCGGGAAAGCTATGGCAATGCGCTGAAAGATCTGGGCGCTGTGGTAGATAATCTAGTGGTACTGGACGCCGACCTGGCAGGCGCTACCAAAACCGGCACCTTTAAAAAAGCCTATAAGGATCGCTTCTTTGACTGCGGCATCGCTGAGGCCAACATGATGGGTGTGGCAGCGGGTCTGTCCACCATGGGATTAGTTCCCTTTGCCTCCACCTTTGCTATGTTTGCCGCCGGTCGTGCCTTTGAGCAGATCCGCAACACCATCGGCTATCCCCACCTCAACGTGAAGATTGGCGCCACCCATGGCGGGATCTCCGTGGGTGAGGACGGCGCCTCTCACCAGTGCTGTGAGGACTTCGGCCTTATGCGCACCATTCCCGGTATGGTGGTTATGTGCCCCGCCGATGACGTAGAGGCCACTGCTATGGTCAAAGCTGCTTACAAACATCCAGGCCCCGTTTACATGCGCTTTGCCCGGCTGGCTGCCCCGGTCTTCCACGATCCGGAGTCCTATTCCTTCCAGATTGGCAAGGGTGAAGTGCTGCGGGACGGTACCGACATAGCGATCATCGCCAACGGCCTGATGGTTTACGAAGCGCTGGAGGCTGCTGAAGCCCTGAAGGCTCAGGGGATCTCGGCCCGGGTCATCAACATGGCTACCATTAAGCCTTTGGACGAAGCCCTGGTGCTCCAGGCCGCCCAAGACTGTGGCAAGATCATCACCGTGGAGGAACACAACATCATCGGCGGTTTGGGCGAGGCCGTCTGCGCCTGCCTGGCGGAACAGCACCCCGTTCCCGTCAAGCGCATTGGCGTCAACGACACCTACGGTCACTCCGGTCCCGCTGTGGCTCTCCTGAAGCAGTTCGGGTTGTGCGCGGATCATATTGCCTCCGTTACCCAGACCTTTGTGCGGAAATAAGTCGCAAAAAACAACCCTTTTTATGGAAGAATTTCCGATACTCCCCTGAAGATTCTTTGGTCTTCAGGGGCTTTTCTTATTGCTATTTTTCCAAAACGATGCTATTCTTTATCTCTAGATAGGAGGAACCGTTATGCTCACCGATCTTCCCCAGTTTTACCTGCCCAACCTCTACACCTTTCAAAATAAAAATACCTTTTACGGTAGTTTAGATGAACTACGCTTCCGGGTACAGCCTCGGATCGGGGCAGAGGATATGGAAGACGCCCTAGTAGTCTGCGTTTGGACCGGTGAATACGCACTAGAAGACAGCGTCCCCTTTGATGAGGCCGCCTTCCCGTTGGATGGCACGGGCTACCAGCAGCTTTTGGACTGGCTGGAAGTCGTCTACCAACAGGTGCACCGGTCAACGCAAGTCCCCTGACCAAACGGTTCCATACATAAAATGGACCCGCGCTGTAGCGCGGGTAATAACAGGAGTGTGATTTTTTTCCTCATGGACAGTAGCTCAATCGGCATAATCGTTGCGTTGGTTTTATTATTGATAGCCTCCGCCTATTTCTCCGCCACCGAAACCGCCTTCTCCTCCCTGAACAAGATCCGTCTGCGGAACAAAGCAGAGGATGGAAATCGGAAGGCTGCGGTTACCCTGGAGGTAGCGGAGGATTTCCAATTTCCATCCTCTGCTTTGTTCTGCAGACGGATTTCGACCGTCTGCTCACCACCAGTCTCATCGGCAACAACATCGTGAACATCACTGCCGCCTCCCTGGGAACGGTATTTTTTACCCGCATCTTCCATGAGTACGGTGCCACAATTTCCACTGTGGTGCTGACCATTACCATCTTGACCTTCTCCGAGATCAGCCCCAAAACCCTGGCAAAAGAGCACGCGGAAGCCATAGCGATAGCCGTAACCCCTTCCTTAAAGGTTATTCTGGTTCTGCTCCGCCCCCTTAACGCGTTGTTTGGCCTGTGGCAGAAACTGCTGGGGAAGGTATTCCACACGGGAGAAGGCCGGGGGATCACGGAGGATGAGCTGATCACGATGGTCTCCACGGCTGAGGATGAAGGCGAACTCAACACCAGCGAAAGCAAGCTGATCCGCTCTGCCATTGAGTTCGGTGACATGCAGGTAGATGAAATCCTCGTCCCCCGGGTGGATATGGTAGCCATCTCCGATCTGGCCACTGCTGAGGCGCTGGATGCCTTGATCTCCTCCAACCGCTTCTCCCGGATTCCGGTGTGGCACGAGAGCATTGATAACATCATCGGCATCATCCATGAGAAGGATTTCCACGAGGCTGAGCTGGAGAATCACAACTCCTGGCTCCATCTGATCACCCCCGTCATCTACGTAGCTGCCTCGGCACGCATTGCCGACCTCCTTCACGAAATGCAGCGCAGAAAGCTCCACATGTCCATCGTAGTGGATGAGTACGGCGGCACGGAAGGCTTGGTTACCCTAGAGGACATTCTCGAGGAGTTAGTGGGGGAAATTTGGGACGAACACGACGAGGTAGTAGAGATGATCCGAAAACAGGAAGACGGCTCCTACCTCATTTCATGCAGCGCCAGCGTAGACGACGTATTCCAGCTCTTTGGCCTGCGAACCAAGGAAGATTTTTCCACCATCTCCTCCTGGGTTATGGAGTCTCTGGGACACATTCCCAAAATCGGCGACCAGTTCACTTGCGAGAATTTGCAGATCACCGTGACCGAACTACATCGTATGCGGGTGATGCAGATTCGTGTGGATCTGCTGCCTGAGCCGGAAGAGCCCGAATAGAATCGGAAACAAAACAGATAACGAATCAAAGTGGGAACCGGACGGTTCCCACTTTACGTTACGTCTATTCCTCCACCACATGGACGTGGTTGTTGATATGATCTATACAGTAGCACCGGTATCCGGCACATTTGGAGCAGTACCGAAACTCCAGGTTGGGGTAGTCCACATCATTACGGCCACAAACACAGCATTTATGCAGATAGCCAGTTTTCTGCTGGGCCTCTTTGGCCGCCCTTTTGAACTGGATGGTCTGGCGGGAATAGCGGTGCTGCATCCGCTGTCCCCGACCACGCAGCGCCTCAATCAGACTGTCCCCGAAGAAGATCAGGTAATTCAGAACTGCCAGCACCGGCAGCAGTGCGTTGATATACGCCCCCCGGACCAGCAGCGACACCACACTGTACAGCAGCAACGCTCCGTCCAGATAGGCCAACCATTTGACCTTCACTGGGATGACGAAAAATAGCAGCACCATCATATCCGGGAACAGAGAGGCAAAGGCAAAGAACAGGGACAGGTTGTTGTACTGCATGGTGGCAGTTTCCATCATGCCGCCGCCGGTTACCGCCCCCAGCAAGCCCACGATAATGGCCAGCAGGATCCCGGAACAATAGAAGAAGTTAAACCGAGCGGTTCCCCACTGCCGTTCCAGGCGAGTGCCGATGAAGTAGTAGAAGTAGGCGCTGATGGCAAAGAAAACGATATTCGACCCGTAACTGGGAACCAGTACAAAGGTCACCAGACGCCAGATCTGACCTTGGAAAATGTAGGCGGGAACAAAGGAAAGCATATCACTGAAGGTGCCTTTGCTGAGCATATCCATGACATAGATAATCACGTTGCCAATGACCACCCACAGCATCAGGTTCGGAATGCCAAATCCGGGATGCTGGTAGCAGAAGCGGTCGATGGCAGAGTTTATTTTTTTCACTGAAAGAAACCTCCGATTTTGATTCGTTTGCAAATGCCAAAGACCTTTGCAAACGAGGGAATTTCCACTTGATTCGCGCCAGCGGGCGTGAACTCTGTGAGGCCTGGGATTTTATAACAATGTCATTGTATCTGCCCGCTGGAAAAAAGTCCACAGGAAATTGTAAATACTTGCAGAATCAACCCTGCTATGATAAACTTTTTTTGATTCTTTTTCAAATAACCACTTCCCGTCTGCCGGCGGAATCATAGAAAGGAACCTCTTATGAGCATTGTCAAAGATATGTCCCTGGCCCCTTCCGGCCGCACCAAAATTGAATGGGTGCGCTCCTTTATGCCTGCCCTCTCCTCCATCGAGGAACGCTTCCAGCGGGAAAAACCCTTTGCCGGACTCCGCATTGCCGTCTCCGTCCACCTGGAGGCCAAAACTGCTAATCTGGGGCTGGTACTGGCCAAGGGCGGTGCAGAGGTTTATCTGACCGGCTGCAACCCTCTGTCCACCCAGGATGACGTGGCTGCGGGAATCGCCAGCCTTGGGGTGAACACCTACGGAATCTACGGAGTAGACGAAGCCGGGTACGAAGATCTGCTGGTGAAATCTCTGGAATGTCATCCCCATCTAATTGTGGATGACGGCGGCGATCTCATTAACCTGTTGGGCGGCTCCCACAAGGAGCTGGGGGACTGTCTCATCGGTGGCTGCGAGGAGACCACCACCGGTATCCTCCGCCTAAAAGCCCGGGAACGGGACGGCGTGCTCCCCTGCCCCATGATGGCGGTCAACGACGCCAAGGCAAAGCACTACTATGATAACAAGTACGGTACCGGCCAGTCGGTTTGGACAGCCATCATGGACACCACCAACCTGATCGTAGCCGGAAAAACTGTGGTCATCGCCGGGTACGGCTGGTGCGGAAAGGGTGCTGCCATGCGGGCTCAAGGCATGGGTGCTAACGTCATCGTGACTGAGGTAGATCCCTTCAAGGCTCTGGATGCCACCATGAACGGGTACCGGGTCATGACCATGGACGAGGCCGCCAAGGAAGGAGACATTTTTGTCACCGTTACCGGCTGCAAGGATATCATCACTCCCCGCCACTTCGCCGTTATGAAGGATCAGGCCATTCTCACCAACGCCGGTCACTTTGACTGCGAGGTAGATGTGGCCAGCCTGAAACAGATGGCGGTACAGGAATCCGTGCGCCGGGAGAATATTCAGGGCTACACCCTTCCCGATGGACGCACCCTCAACGTGGTGGGTGAAGGCCGCCTGGTCAATCTAGCTGCCGGCAATGGCCACCCGGCTGAAATCATGGATATGTCCTTCGCCGTTCAGGCTCTCAGTCTGGAGTGGCTGGTACGCCACAAGGAGCAGTTGGAAACCAAGCTGTACAAGGTTCCCGATTCCATCGATGATGAGATCGGTCGGGTCAAATTAGCCGCTATGGGACTGACCATCGACCAGTTGAACGCTGATCAGGAACGCTATCTCACGGGCTGGCAGGTAGACTGAAGATGGGACAGACGATAATTGACTACCGGGAAAACCGGGTAGACTTGCACACTCACTCCAACGCCTCTGACGGTACCTTCTCCCCTGCTGCGCTGGTTCGGTTGGCCAGGGAACGCAATCTCCATGCCATCGCCCTCACCGATCATGACACGGTGGCCGGAGTGGCAGAAGCTCTGGAGGAAGGCGCCAAACTGGGGATTGAGGTAATCCCCGGCATTGAGATCTCTGCTGACTACGCCAGCACTGGTGCTCATATTTTAGGCTACCTGGTGGAGCCGGACTCCCCTGCTCTTCAGGAAGTCATTGACTGGTTTATCGCGGAACGGGAGACCCGGAATCAGGCCATTGTAGATAAACTGGCGGCTGACGGATTCCCCATCTCCATTCCGGAGCTGAAAGCAAAATTCCCACACACCATGCTAGGGCGTCCCCACATCGGTCAGCTGTTGGTGGAAAAGGGCTGCATCGGTTCGGTCACCGAAGCCATGGATCGCTGGCTGTGGGATGGGCAGCCCTACTATGTTCCCCGCCAGCACCTCCCGGCAAAGGACGCCATCCGACTGATTCAAAAGGCCGGCGGCGTGGCGGTAATCGCCCACCCTTTAGAATACGGATACGATAAGGAAGGCGTGGAGCGGCTGATTCAAACCGGCTACGACCTGGGGGCAGTGGGCGTCGAGTGCCACTACTCCGGCTACACGGCGGAGGAGGAGGCTATGTTGGAGTCTTTCGCAACCGCCCGGGACATGGTGATCACCGGCGGCAGTGACTTCCACGGCTCTAGAAAAGCCTATCAGTTGGGAACTGGCACCGGTTCCCTCCGGGTCTATTACCACACAGTGGAAGAGCTGAAGATGCGCAGAGACGCCCAAGGACGCTGCCCTTGACCTGACGGATGCGCTGCGCCCCTGTCGTTGGCAAATCAGCAGCACAGCAGAAAGTATGCACCGGCCTCAGTTGGTGCATACTTTCTGCTTCCTCTAGTTTTTAAACTTGACAGCTGTGCCATAAGCCATAACTTCTGCGGCTCCCTGCATCACAGAAGCGCTGGCATAACGGATATTGATCACCGCATCCGCCCCAAGGGATTCCGCCTCCTGCACCATACGTTCAGTGGACAGGGCGCGGGCCTGATTGATCATATCAGTATAGGATTTCAGCTCGCCACCCACTAAGGTTTTCAATGACTGGGTGATATCCCATCCCACGTTCTTGCTCTGGATCGTAGAGCCCTTGACCAGACCCAACATCTCTAATTCTTTTCCCGTGATATAATCTGTATTGACCAGAATCATCGTAACGCAACTCCTGTTCCTTGTTTTTGGGGTTCACAAATCAAACCTAAATTGATTATATCATGTTCTGCCTGCTGTGAGAACGGTGAATTCCATGATGGCGCAAAAAAAGCCCAGCTTTATAAGCTGGGCTTTTCCGTTATTAAGATGAAAACTGACTTAGATCAGTTCAAGGTAAGCAACTTCTGCTGCATCGCCGCGGCGGAAGCCGATGCGAACAACACGGGTGTAGCCACCATTACGGTCAGCGTACTTGGAGCCGATTTCATCGAAGAGCTTTTTCGCGATATCTTCCTTGGTGATATAGGACAGAGCCTGACGATAAGCAGTCAGATCGCCCTTCCTTGCCAGGGTAATCATCTTCTCCGCGATGGACTGCACTTCTTTCGCACGGGTAACAGTGGTCTTGATTCTGCCGTTCTCCAGCAGATCGGTAACCAGCTGTCTCAGCATAGCGCGACGCTGATCGGAAGTCTTACCGAGTTTACGGTAACCGGGCATGTGATTCACTCCTTACGAACATTTCGCTGCTGCGAAACGAATTTCAAAAATACTGTGGTTTCTATTTCCTATAGGTCAGTTGTTTTCCTCTTTCGCCAGAGCCAGACCCATCATATTCAGCTTGTTTATGACCTCCTCCAGGGACTTACGACCTAGGTTACGCACCTTCATCATTTCGTCCTCACTCTTGGAGATCAGATCCTCTACTGTGTTGATGTTAGCCCGTTTCAGGCAGTTGAAGGAACGAACAGACAGATCCAGTTCCTCGATGGTCATCTCCAGCACCTTATCCCGCTGCGTCTCCGGTTTTTCCACCACGGTGGAACGAGTACCCACGGTATCAGAAAGATCGGTGAAGAGGACGAGATGGTCACAGAGGATTTTAGAGCCCAGAGAGACTGCATCTCGTGCAGAGATGGTGCCGTCTGTCCAGACCTCCAGGGTCAGTTTGTCGTAGTCAGTCATGTTGCCCACACGGGTATTCTCCACGGTGTAGTTCACCCGGTTCACGGGGGAGTACAGGGAGTCCACCGGAATCACACCAATGATGGTCTGCTCCGGCTTGTTCCGATCCGCAGGGACATAGCCACGGCCATGACTAAGGGTCAGTTCCATATTCAGAGTCGCGTCGGCACACAGGGTAGCGATATGGAGCTCCGGATTCAGAATTTCCACTTCGCCGTCAGCCTTAATGTCGCCGGCAGTCACTTCCCCTTCACCGCTGGCCTGGATATAGACCCGCTTGGTGCCGGGGGAATGGAGCTTGGCCGTAATGCCTTTTACGTTGAGCACGATCTGGGTCACATCCTCCTTGACGCCGGGGATGGTACTAAATTCGTGCTGAACGCCGGCAATTTTAATGGTGGTCGCAGCGGTGCCGGGCAAGGAACTGAGCAGGATCCGCCGCAGGGCATTGCCCAGGGTGGTGCCATAACCGTGCTCCAGAGGTTCAACAACATACATGCCATAGGAATTATCGCCGTTTTTTTCGTTGCATTCGATGCGGGGTTTTTCGATTTCAACCATTATTCGTTTTGCCCTCCTAGTCAGTGGTACAAGCAGGTACCTTGGTTAAAACAGCTCACCAATATTGAAGGGATTCAGGATTACTTGGAGTACAACTCGACGATGAGATGCTCCTCCACAGGGAAGTCGATATCCGCACGTTCGGGCAGACGAGTGACGGTGCCCTTCAGAGAGTCTTTTACACGTTCAATCCAGGCGGGAACGGTGACGGCGATGGCGTCTTCACCCAGGAACCGCTTGAACTTGACGGAAGAACGGCTACGTTCTTTTACTTCTACAACGTCGCCCACCTTGATCATGCAGGAGGGGATGTCGCAGACCCTACCGTTGACGGTGAAGTGACCGTGGTTCACCAGCTGACGAGCCTCACGGCGCGTCAGGGCGAAGCCCATACGGAACACGACGTTGTCCAGACGGCGTTCCAGTGTGCTCAGCAGCACCTCACCGGTGACGCCTTCGGCAGCAGCGGCCTTTGCGTAATAAGCACGGAACTGCTTTTCCAGGACACCATAGATAAATTTAACCTTCTGTTTTTCGTTCAGCTGCAGGCCATATTCAGACTGCTTCCGGCGCATCTTGGTCTTGGTGTTACGCTCGGTAACCTTCTTGGAATAGCCCATGACAGCGGGAGAAATGCCCAGTGCCTTGCAGTGCTTGGCGATGGGCTGCGTGTTTCTTGCCATAGTAATAATCCTCCTTTATTTGATCAGACGCGTCTTCTCTTAGGAGGACGGCAGCCATTGTGGGGAACCGGGGTAACGTCTTTGATCATCGTCACTTCCAGACCAGCAGTCTGAAGGGCGCGGATTGCGGCTTCCCGTCCGGAACCAGGACCCTTGACGAAGACTTCAACGGTCTTCAGGCCGTGTTCCATTGCGGCTTTTGCAGCGGTTTCCGCAGCGGTCTGAGCTGCGAAGGGGGTGGACTTTTTGGAGCCACGGAATCCCATTTCGCCGGCAGATGCCCAGCTGATGGCATTACCCATGGTATCGGTAATGGTCACCATTGTGTTGTTGAAAGAGGAACGGATATGCACGGCTCCCTTTTCAATATTTTTACGGTCTTTGCGCTTGCGCACGACTCTTTTCTTGTTCGCCATTGAATATCCCTCCTTTACTTTTTCTTGTTAGCCATGGTCTTACGGGGACCCTTCCGGGTACGAGCGTTGTTCTTAGAACTCTGTCCACGGACGGGCAGGCCCCTACGATGGCGGATCCCGCGATAGGAGCCGATTTCCATGAGGCGCTTGATGTCCATAGCCACGTTACGGCGCAGGTCGCCTTCCACAATATAGTCATTGTGGATGCAATCACGCAGTGCTGCTTCGTCAGCTTCGGTGAGATCCCGTACACGGGTGTCGGGGCTGATCCCGGTGGTGTCCAGAATCTGCTTTGCGCTGGTGCGGCCAATGCCATAAATATAGGTCAGACCGATTTCGATACGCTTATCCTTGGGCAGGTCAATGCCGGCTATACGTGCCATATATCAATACACCTCCTTATTATCCTTGTCTCTGCTTATGTTTGGGATTTTCACAAATCACCATTACTCTGCCCTTGCGCTTAATGATCTTGCATTTTTCGCACATGGGCTTAACGGACGGTCTTACTTTCATCGTTGTACCTCCTGTTTTGCTGCACGGAGTGTTCCCTTATCCAGAGGGCTTGCTCCGCGTCCCTGAGTCTGTACACGGCTCAGGCTACTTGCTTCTCCAGGTGATCCGGCCGCGGGTCAGATCATAAGGGGACATCTGGACTGTCACCTTATCTCCCGGGAGGATCCTGATATAGTTCATTCTGAGTTTGCCAGAAATGTGGGCCAGGATGGTGTGGCCTTTTCCGATGTCTACCAGAAAAGTGGTGTTGGGCAGTGCCTCTTTTACGACACCTTCCAGTTCAATCATATCTTCTTTCGACAAGAGCTTTGCCTCCTTAGGTCAGGATCTGATGCGCGGAAGGCTGCCAGCACGTTCCGCAATGCGCGGTCCGTTACCGGTTCGCCTCTTTGCAATCGTACGATTGCCGGATGTGCGCTGGTTCCTACGCCACGGACGTGTTTGCTCCGCTTTCTCTTGGGCGCGTCCAGCTTTCTCCCCTTTCCATCTACCAACAGCACAAAGTCTTTCTCTGCGCCAATCACGCAGAAAAGCTTTCCCTTGTCGTGTCCGGCCAAGGAGAGAACGATTTCGTAGGGTTGAACACTTACCATATCAATCTCCGCACTGAGTGAGAACCTCAGGTTCTCCATCGGTGATGAGAATGGTATTTTCGTAATGGGCGGCGTACTTTCCATCGGAAGTTCTCACCGTCCAGCCGTCAGGCAGCTGCCGGATGTGGGCAGTCCCGGCGTTGACCATGGGTTCTACCGCAATGGTCATGTTTTTGAGCAGTCTGGGATCGCCTCCCAGCCGTCTGGTCATGACATAGTTGGGTACCTCCGGCGCCTCATGCATACTGGCGCCGACACCGTGGCCAACGTATTCCCGCACAATGGAGAATCCGTTGCTTTCCACATAGGTCTGGACACCCCGGGAGATGTCAGAGATCCGCTTGCCGAGGAAGGCAAACTTGATTCCTTCCCAAAAGCTCTGCTCTGTTACATCAATGAGACGCTGGGCTTCTTGATCTATCTGCCCGACCGGGAAGGTTCCGGCACAGTCGCCATGGAACCCGCCGAACGGGAGTTTCGTTTTCGGGTCAATCCCCTTGAAGCCCACGCAGGCGCCTACATCTATGGACACGATGTCTCCTTCCTCCAGCCGACGTTTCCCTGGGATGCCGTGGATCACCTCGTCGTTTACCGAGATGCAGGCGGTTCCGGGGAAGCCGTACAGGTGCAGGAAAGAGGGATATCCGCCATGCTTGATGATGAAATCATGCATGGCGTGATCCAGCTCTTTGGTGGTGATGCCAGGCCGCACAAGGGACCCACCATAGGTCCGGGCCTGGGCGGAAAGTCGCCCGGCTTTTCGCATCAATTCAACCTGTTGATCGGATTTGATGACGATTCGCTGTACTGCCATTTAGACACCAAGCACTTCCATGATGGCCTGGTTGGTAGCGTCAATGCTGCCCTTGTTCTCCACCAGCTTCAACACGCCCCGTGCTTCATAGAAGCCCTTCAGGGGTTCCGTTTCCGCGTGGTAGGTTGCCAGACGGGACTTAACGGTTTCCGGTGCGTCGTCCTTCCGCTGGGTCAGCTCCTTGCCGCACTGATCGCAGATCCCTTCCTTTTTAGGGGGATTGGCTACAATGTGGTAAGTCGCGCCGCAGGCCAAGCAGGTGCGACGGCCGGTCATACGCTGTTCGACTTCTGCATCGGTCACTTCCAGAGAGACCACGTTGTCGAACTGGATGCCTGCTGCTTCCAGTGCTTCCGCCTGGGCGATGGTACGAGGTACGCCGTCCAGGATGAAGCCAGCTTTGCAGTCAGCTTCCACCAACCGTTCCGTGATGACGCCGATAATGACTTCATCGGGAACCAGTTTGCCGGCATCCATATATTCCTTGGCTTTCAGCCCCACGGGCGTGCCGTTCTTCACGGCGGCCCGAAGGATGTTACCGGTAGAAATAGTGGGAATGTTTAGCTTTTTGCTGATGATTTCGGCCTGGGTGCCTTTCCCGGCACCGGGGGCCCCTAACAGGATCAGTTTCATAAGAATACTCCTCCTCAGTTCAGGAATCCCTTATACTGTTTCATCATCATCGTCGCTTCCAAAGACTTCTGGGTATCCAGCGCCACGGAAACCACAATGAGGACAGAGGTTCCGCCGATGGCCAGGGCGTCGATGTTGAAGATAACGCCGGTGACGATGGGCAGGATTGCAACAATGGCCAGGTAAATGGCACCAAACATGGTGATTCGATTCAAGATTTTGCTCAGGAACTCAGCTGTAGGCCGACCTGCACGGTAACCGGGAATGAATCCACCCTGTTTCTTTAGGTTGTTGGCCACTTCCACAGGGTTAAACTGGATGGTGGCGTAGAAATAACTGAAGCCAACGATCAGCAGTGCGTAAACCACACAATAGACCACGCTGGTGGTGTCAAAGATCTTAATAAAGGTACTATCCGACAGATTTGGAACGAAGGCGGCAATGGTTGCCGGGATCGAAGCGATGGTCTGGGCGAAGATGATGGGCATAACGCCGGACATATTCACCTTAATAGGAATGGTGGTAGACTGACCGCCGTACATTTTCCGGCCCACTACGCGCTTGGCGTACTGGACGGGAATCTTCCGCTCTGACAGGGAGATGAAGACGATAAACACCAGAATCAGGCACATACCCACAATAAAGACAGGAATCAGTGCTGGATGCAGTACAATGGCGTTGTCACCGCTGACATCATTGAACCAGTTCTTGCCGCCAGTGTACATATAATACACTGCGCTGGGCAGACGGGAGATGATGCCTGCAAACAGCAGGATGGAAATCCCGTTGCCGATGCCGTGTTCCGTAATCTGCTCCCCCATCCACATCACGAAGACGGAGCCTGCAGTAAAGGTGGCGATGATAACGATGGCCGCCCACAGAGAGGTATCGGACAGGAAGTCATTGGTACGGATCAGCATATAGTAGCCGAATCCCTGGAGCAGACCCAAAGCCAGGGTGCTGTACCGGGTAACGGATTCGATTTTACGCTTTCCAGCTTCGCCGCCGTCCCGTTGCATCCGCTCCAGGGCGGGGATTGCAACAGTGAGCAGCTGTATAATAATGGACGCATTGATATACGGCTGGATAGAAAGGGCCAGCATGGTAGCTTGGCCGAAGGATCCGCCGGACATCACGTTCATCAGTCCCAGGATGCTGCTGCTGGCTGCGGTGAAGTAGTTCTGCAGCGCATTGGTATTGATGAAAGGTACCGGGATATTGTTGCCCAGCCGGAAGATGATCAAGATGAACGCAACAAACAGAAGTTTTTTCCGCAGTTCTGGAACCTTCCATGCTTTGCGAATAGTCTCGATCAATTAGATCACCTCAGCCTTTCCTCCAGCTGCTTCAATTTTTTCCTTTGCGGAAGTGGAGAAGGCGGTTGCCTGGACCGTCAGCTTTTTGGTCAGTTCCCCGTTGCCCAGGATCTTGACGCCGTACTTACACTTGGTCAATACACCGGAATCCAGCAGAACCTGCAGATTCACGGTAGTGCCGTCCTCGAAACGGTTCAGTTCGGTCACGTTGATGGCAGTCAGGGGCTTGGCGAAGATGTTGTTGAATCCGTGCTTGGGCAGGCGCCGTGCCAGAGGCATCTGGCCGCCTTCGAAGCCGATCCGAACGCTGCCGGAGCGAGCCTTCTGACCCTTATGACCACGACCTGCGGTCTTGCCATTGCCGGTGCCGGCACCGCGACCCTTACGCTTTGCCACCTGAGTGGAGCCGGGAGCGGGAGACAGGTTATGAAGTTCCATAGATCAGTCCCTCCTTACTGCTCTTCGGTGACCTGGAGCAGGTAACCGATCTTAGCGAGCTTGCCGCGGGTGCAGGGGTTGTCAGGCTGAACGGTGGTGTCACCGATCTTCTTCAGACCCAGGGCTGCGGCGTTCGCCTTATGCTTCTGGATTCTGCCATTGAGGCTCTTGACGAGCTTAATTTTAAGATTTGCCATTTTCGTCCGTCCTCCTTACAGCTCTTCCACGGACTTGCCGCGGGTCTTAGCCACCTGTTCGGGAGTACGCAGGCTCATCAGGCCCTCGAAGGTTGCGT
>CALLZZ010000386.1 GCA_937858235.1 uncultured Clostridia bacterium | reverse complement strand
TACAATCTCAGCAGCACCATCATCTGCATAAAGAGTTGCCTCAGCAAGCTCAACAGAAAGTTCTGCACTGATTGCTTTCGCCAGCGGTTTCGGTGTTTCATAGGTTTCATCACCGTTTATGTCTTCAGTGATTTTTGCATAATAAAGCCTATCAAGACCTATCGTAGCCATTTCTTATTCCTCCATTTCCAATTGAAATTCATATGATTTAGCCACATCTATGGCATAATGGTGATAATCGGTATCATCCTCATGTCCAATGTACCGACGGTCCGTTATAGTAAAATCCGCACCCAAAAGAGTGCGGACGATAGTGTTTTTTATAGTTGTATCATTTCCTTTTACAAATAAGGAAAGTCTAGCTTCCTGTACTTCATATCCTGGTGCATTATCAGCATGAACTTCGAATAAATCAATAAGTGGTGTAATTACAATATAAATATCAGGAGGAACACCAGAAAACCGTCCTGTCTCTACTGGAATATTGCACATATCTGCAATGAATTTGAGTTCATTTAATATACTCATAAGTTTTCTACCTCCTGCTCAAACCTTTTCTTCATAGCGTCAATACATGCTTTTCTTGACGCACTTCTTGCAGGCTTTAAAAATGGTTTTGGTGGCTGACCTGATTTTCCATATTCAATAATATTGGCTATCTTGGCATTACTTTCGCCATTTCTTCGTGGCTCCTTGAAACCCACCTTCACGTTAAAATTTCCATTCCTATCTACTTTTGCCGGAGACAGTCCCAGGGAATTGACAAGCTCACCAGTAGACCGACTTTTCTCTTTTGTTCCACTACCAACTACAGCTTTCAAATTTGACATTACCTTTTCTAAAACAATTTCTCCGCCTGACTCAAGTACTTTTGGAATAATTTCATCCGTCTTTTCTCCCAGTCTTGATAGTTTTAGAAGGAACTCCTCAGGCATTTTAACTTGTACTTTAGCCACTTGACCCCACCACCTTTTTTGCCAAAACTTCAATATACATGCCTCTGCCTTTTACATCTTCAACATTTGTAATCTCATAACGACCATCACTACACACAATCACCGTATTGGTAGACACCTCAACATCAGGTATCTTACGAAAGCAAAACAGAGCAGTCGCTTCAGAAAATACTGCTCGATTGGCCCATTTTTCATTACCATGACGTTCTTCTTTATAAGCACGAACAGAAGCAAGGATGATATCCTTAGATTTACCGAAACCTTCACTGTCTCTCGTTGTTTCAACGGATATGATATCAATAAAGGTGTTCATCTTACCAAAACTCATACTCTACACCTTCCAATCTCGGTCAAGTCTAAGCAGTAAATTTACAGTGTTCCAAACTTGTTGGCTTGCCTGGACGTTATCAGCAAAAAAGCCGCCAGTACTGCCATCTCGACTTTCATAGAAGTGAGATGATAACATGATGACGGCTTGCTCTGTAGTTGGTGGCATTTCATTTTCAGAATAATGTCCTTCTGGTAGATGCTGATAACTCTCGGCATAAGCGATAGCGGTGTTGATATATATTTGAAGAAGCTCATCATCGCGTTCATGCTCGAGAATTAAGTTAGCTTTTACTTTTTCAAATAGAGTCATAACCGTCACCATCCTTTTTTTAAGGCGTATCCGCAGTCATGATTCCTGCGGCTTTAAGCTTACTTAGTAAGGCATTAAAGTCTGTCACCAAAGCTTCTACAGTTTCCGCAGTACTTGCTGGTTGATTATCAAGAACAGGGAGCCCAGTTACTTTGGCTCCCTCTTCAATTACAAGCTCTCCACCTATAACTGTCTTTTCCCCGCCTTGTTCGGTGTAGTTCTTTGCGTTATAGCTCATCATTTACACCTCCCATTAAGCCTTCTGCTGAAGAACTTTGATGGCTTCAGGTAAGATAAGCTTTCCATCTACACGCTGGCTCGCAAGGAAACCAACCTGCCCTGTGGTTGCAAAAAGCTCGTTTAAACGTTTGAAAGAACGTCCCTGTCTATCGGCAATCCAATAATATCCGAAATCACCGAAGGCAATAGTTTTAGCTCCAGTTTCAATAGTAGGAGCATAAGCTGAAGTATAAACCGGACGATTTAATAAAGTATCTGGAGTACCTGCTGTTAAAGAAGGCTGCCACAGATATTGACCTTGACCGTCTTTCAGCTTACGGATTGCCTTTACTGTTGCATCATTCATCAGGAATACCGCGTTCTTTCTATATGGCGCTTTTAATGAGTAAACAAGATCGATAATCTCATCTGCAGTAATAGCAGTTGCAGACCCTGCTGTCACTCCAAGCTGTGCTCCGCCTGTTGCGTTGAAAATACCAGTAGGTTTTCCATCTCCGTCTCCAACTAAAAAAGCTTCTTCTTCCTTAGCACCGATTCTACGGGCAAATTCAGTGGAGATATAATTCTCCAGATCAAATACACTGTCATTGAGAAGTTCATCAGAAACTTTAATCATTGTACCCAGCTTGTAAGCACCAATAGATGTCTGACCGAATACAGAATCACTCTCATCAAACTCCTCACCTTCGTCAAGCCAAGCAGCTGTGCCTTTGGTCACCACAACCGGGATTTTACGATCACCACTTGAAGTTTGAATAATCTTTGCAAGTTTACGGAATACATTCTCTTCCTCAAGAGTTTGAACCAAGGTGCGCTCAAATTCATCAGGAACAAGGTATCCTCCCTCAGAATCAGTGCCTACAGATAAGGCGTTTAACACATCATGACGAGGGTTTTTGCTACGCATTACGTTCCAGAATGCTTTCCTATATTCATCACTGGCTCTTCCGGTCTTTGTATCCATCCCTGGAACAGCTGGCTTTCCAGTAAGAGGCATATTTACTGGCTTATTAAGCTCTGCTTCAAGAGCCTCTTGACGTTCCAATCTTGCTATTTCCTTACCGAGATTAATAATGTCTTCTTCCATTTTGTCATAGGTTGCTGCATCTTCTGCGGATACAAGCCCATCACTACCACGCTTTGAATCAAGAAATGCCTTTGCTGCTTCCCATGCTTTTGCGCGTTTTTCACGCAGTTCAAGAATTTTACTCATTTTTATTCCTCCTAATATTTCAATAAATTAAGCC
>CALLZZ010000385.1 GCA_937858235.1 uncultured Clostridia bacterium | reverse complement strand
ACACGGGCTGAATCTGCAAAGCGGCGGCTCCACACTCATCTGGTTCGGGCTGACCTGGTCGCTGGAGCTGTACCAGCAAACCAACGCCCGTCTGTGGAGACAGGGCCAGACTGCCGACACCGTTGTGATCCAGCACATCATTACAAAGGAAACCATTGACGGCCGCATCTTGAAAGCCTTATCGAAAAAGGACAGCACGCAGGCGGCTCTCATCAACGCCGTGAAGGCGGACCTGAAAATCTAAAGACAGTCTTTGAAAATCCGTGCCAATCCGAGTGGATTCCAATTTATCATTACGGAGGTGCGGTTATGCAGATAGCATGGAAATATCTAAACAAACGGGCTGCCGCCTTGGACGCTCTCAAGGACTACGGTAGCATGCAATTCATTCTGAAACACACGGACGACGACATCCGGGCGGAACACGAAAAGATGCAGAGCGTCCGCAGTCCCGGTTTTGACGGAATGCCCCACGTCCACAATCCGCAGGCCGGTGAGCAGCGTATCCTGAATGGCATCGAGGAGATCGACGTTTTGAAGGAACGCTACCGGCAAGCGCTGGAGTACATGTCATGGTTCCAGCCAGCATGGGACGACCTGACCGAGGAAGAGCAGTATGTGCTGCGGGAGTTTTATATGTGTGACGAGGGAAAGCAGATCGACGCGGTTTATAACATCTGCGAGCATTTTCATATCGAGCGGTCCTCCGCGTACAACAAGAAGAACCGCGCGCTCGACCGGCTGTCCACATTGCTCTATGGCAAGCGGTGAGTAATATTGTGGACGACTTTCCCGATCTCCGGTTGTATACTGGTAGCATAGAAAGTTGTAAAACGACGAAGTCTTCACGGGGCCAAACCCGTGGGGACTTTTGTTTTGCCCGGAAAGGAGGCAGCCATGCCGCACAAACCTTTGACGCCCTGCCGCTATCCCGGCTGCCCGAAGCTGGTGCCCGGCCGTTACTGTGAGGAACACCAGAAGCTAGTCGACAAGCAGTACGAACGGTACGAACGCGATCCCGCTGAGAAGAAGCGGTACGGCCGAGCGTGGAAACGCATCCGCGACAGATACATTGCCGCCCATCCTCTCTGCGAGGAATGCCTGAAGCATGGCGTCTACACGCCCGCGACCGAGGTGCATCACCGCCTGCCGCTCTCGCATGGCGGAACCCACATTGATAGTAACCTCGAAGCCTTATGCCATGAATGCCATTCGAGAATCACTGCAAAGATGGGTGACCGATGGAATAGAAAAAGCAGCCAGCAAAACTGACTGCTTCTACTGTTGTTAGTAATCAAACCCTATATTACCTTCGTTGTGATGGCCCCAACCTTCTGCCAAGGCTTTCCCTACAAGGCACATCATGTCCGAAACTGAAGGTATTCTTGCCTGACCGCGAGCTCCTTGGAGACTTCCGTCAGGCCGCCTCCAAATGAAACGATATCCGTTTTCTTTTGTGCTTTTTTCATCACCGTATTCATAACGGCAGTACTGAAAGCAAAGGTTCCAATTGTTTGGACTTCCAATCTTCGTTTCATTAAGGACAACAACTCTTGCTTGTGCCACTAAAATCATTCCTTTCTGTTATCATGAAATCTTATAAGTATCTGATAAGTGTATCATAAGCGATTGATTAGCAAATGTCAATACTCTTTTTACATTTTTTGCACCGAGGGCGGTCGAAATCTCTGCGCAGATATCGCTGGGGAGCGGTCGTGGGGTCACGTTCGCTAAAACGCAGAATCAAACGGCATATTGACCTCGCTGAGGAAGGAGAAATTGCCGCATGGCCAAAGATGGTACAAACCGTGGCGGCGCAAGAGCCGGTGCCGGGGCAAAACGGAAGCCGCTGGCGGATAAAATCGCAGACGGCAATCCAGGCAAGCGACCACTCACCGTTATGGAATTCAAAAACGCTGCGGACCTGCGCGGTCAGGATATGCCGGAGCCAAAAGAGATGCTCTCGGCG
>CALLZZ010000384.1 GCA_937858235.1 uncultured Clostridia bacterium | reverse complement strand
ATTTTTTCAAAAAGTTTTTTAGATTTTCGTCCAAATGGACCTTTTCGTTCCAGTGAGTTGTGAAAGCGATACACAACCGGCTTTCAGAACGGAGGTGAAACGAATGTATCAGGCCCAAACAAAATCCCAGAGCTGCACTGCGGACGAAGAACTCGTCGATGTTCTCACCGCAATCAGCGTCGTGTCCATGCGACTGGCAAGAAAACTGACCTTGCTGTCCACACAGAGTCAATCTACGGAAGGAGGAAAAACAGATGAGCAAAATGAGCGAAATGGCCGCAACCATCGAAGACCTGCGCAGTGCCGCTGCCGCTATTAACGAAGCTGCCAATTGGCTGGCAAAGCAGTTCAGCGGCGACGAACCTGTACCTGAAGAAACAATTCCTGCCAAGCCTGTACTTACATTGGAAGCGGTCAGAGCAGTTCTTGCGAACAAGTCCCGTGCCGGTTTCACCGCTCAGATTCGCTTGCTGCTCCAGAAATACGATGCCGACAAGCTGTCTGGTATCGACCCAGCTAACTACAAAGCACTGCTTGCCGATGTGGAGGGACTGACCGATGCCACCTAAAGGACACGCCTTACTCTCCGCATCCAGCTCCGAACGCTGGCTCCATTGCCCGCCATCGGCACGGCTCTGTGAGAGTTACGATGACAAAGGCAGCGATTACGCCGCCGAAGGCACCGACGCCCATACGCTCTGTGAATATAAGCTTCGCCGGGCGCTGGGTATGGAGGCCGAAGACCCAACTGAAAACCTCACCTGGTTCAATGAGGAAATGGCCGACTGCGCCACCGGCTATGCCACCTATGTTCTCGAACAGGTGGAGGCTGCTAAGCAAACCTGCGCCGATCCTGTTGTCATGATCGAGCAGCGTGTAGACTTCTCCCGCTGGGTAGCGTCCGGCTTCGGTACCGCAGATTGCCTTATCATTGCAGACGGCACCCTGAAAATCATCGACTACAAGCACGGTCGCGGAATCATGGTCGACGCAACCGAAAACCCGCAAATGCAGTGCTACGCCCTCGGGGCTCTGGAACTGTTCGACGGAATCTACGACATTGATATCGTTCACATGACCATTTATCAGCCACGCCGCGATAACATCAGCACATACGAGCTCTCGAAAGATGAGCTTTACCGCTGGGCAGACGAGGTACTAAAACCTACAGCCGACCTTGCTTTCGCTGGTGATGGAAACTTCCTCTGCGGCGAATGGTGTGGCTTCTGTAAGGCAAAGCACGATTGCCGTGCCAGAGCTGACGCCAATATGGAGCTTGCCCGTTATGACTTCAAGCTGCCGCCGCTGCTTACAGACGAGGACATTGAAGATATCCTCTCAAAGGTCGATGACCTTGTCGCTTGGGCGGCGGACATCAAGGAATACGCATTGCAGCAGGCAATCAGCGGCAAAGACTGGACCGGTTATAAGCTGGTCGAAGGACGTTCCAACCGCAGATACACCAATGAGACGGTAGTTGCCGACGCAGTCAGCAGGGCTGGCTTTGATCCATACGAACGCAAGATTCTCGGT
>CALLZZ010000383.1 GCA_937858235.1 uncultured Clostridia bacterium | reverse complement strand
TGAATCTCTTCCCGCGTCTGCAGACACAGTGCATCCGGGAAAAGGCAGACCTGAATTTTGATCTTCTCTGCATGGCGTATAAAAGCCTCTATGACGATTGCCGCACGTACGAAAAGACGAAAGACTTCGTAAACGATGTCGTATACGGCAAAGACAACGTTTGCGAATACGTAAACCAGCGGATCAAAGATGTTTCTGTTCTGGCAGAAAAGGCCCAGAACTACAAGGATTGGATCAAGGTCGCAGAGGCAAAATCCGAGATTGATGTCTTCTGTGCCTCTTATGAAATTGACTCGAATGCTGAGTTCGTGCAGGAACCGTTCTTGAAATTCATAATTGAGAGCTTCGGCAAGCTTTCAGGAAAGATTACTTCAGATCGGGAAACGCCGGTGCTCGTCAAGGGCGCGATGGATTACATGCATAATCACAGCGACAAGTTCGTGATCATTGTCATGGACGGAATGTCGGAGTTCGATTGGACCATATTGTCGCGAAGCTTCGGAAACATAAAGCACGAACGATCTGCGGCTTTTGCCATGATTCCGACGATCACATCGCTCTCCCGGCAGAGCCTCGTTTCAGGCAAATATCCACTTCAGCTTTTGAGCCCGTGGAGTACCAGCAAGGAGGGAAAGGAATTCACCGATTGCGCCATGAGCTTTGGCCTTCGTAAAGAGCAGGTTGAATATCATCGAGGATATGACGCCGACTTTGGACCGACGATTCGGTGCGGTTGCGTCATCATCAATGACATAGATGATATGGTTCACGGTCAGCAGCAGGGACGATCCGGCATGTATCGTGATGTGGAATATCTGTCCAGTACCGGGAAGCTCGCAACACTTGTGCGGAATCTACTCAGTAAGGGCTTTGATGTCTATATTTCAGCTGATCACGGTAATACTCCATGCGTCGGCCAGGGAAAACTGATGAAGCTTGGCGTCGAGACAGAAACAAAGAGCCATCGCATGTTGGTTTTGGAGAAGTTTGCAGACAAAGAGAAAATGAAGGAACAATATGACATGATCGAGTATCCGAAGTACTTTCTTGACAAGCAGTACGATTACTTGATCTGCAACATTGGGAAATCCTTTGATGCGAAAGGTGACAAGGTGATGACACACGGAGGCATAACGGTGGACGAGGTGATTGTGCCATTTATTAAAATAAAGGCGGTGGATAACAATGGGTAAGATGGTCGGACTTTCGAGAAATTTGAAGATGACATGGCTTAACAAGGCCGTCGAGCTGTTATCCGAGAATCTGCCAGAACAAGAATATAAGGACAGGCTGAATGAATACCTCAGCTTTGAAATCAAGAGTCCTACAAACTTACGTAAAACCAGAGAGATTCTGATGAACTTATGGTATTACGAGAATCCGGAGACGAAATCTCTACGTACACAGGCACGGGCTCTTATCGAAAAGGATTCTGATAATTCGCTTGCAGCACACTGGTGTATTATCCTCGCCACTTATCCGATATTTGTAGATGTATCGAGGATCATTGGTAAGCTCTCCGAATTTGAAGAGGAGTTTACGATCCAGCAACTAAAACAGAAGATCTTTGATGAATGGGGTGAACGCGCCACGCTGTTCCACTCTATCGACAAGATCATCGCAACAATGAAAGCGATTGGTGCTTTGAAAGCCGAGAAGCCGGGTCACTACATTATCGTAAAGCATGAAGTGCGAGATGATAAAGTAAATGCACTTCTGGCGAGTGCCGGTATGACAGTCGAGGATAAAGGAAACTTTACTCTTCAGGATTTGCGCGAAATGAGCTATATGTTCCCGTTCAAATACCAAATTGAGAGGGAAATGCTTATGATGAATGACATGTTTACCATCACGAACATCGGTGGCGAAATGATGGTGAGCCTGACGGCGAGATTATGATGACATGGGAACAGTTCTATGATGGCTATCTTGGCTGGTCTGATAGCACCGTTTCTTCCAGACTTTCACAGATTTCCGATCTACAAAATGCGGATACCGCCGAGATTGTAGATTGCTGTCAATGCATAGATGAGGCTCTTGCCTGTCGCCTTCTTCGCAAGGCAGAGAAGGCGCAGCTTTCCTTCACCTATGCTCAGGTTGCGGAGTTTGCCGTATTTATCGGCGACGAGGAGCTTTTGAATACTCTCGCGATAGCGGCGACCGGCTCTTGCACACAGGAGGTATTGGAAGAACTGAATAATAACGAGATTCGGGACGATGTAATAAGGAACATCGCTAAGCGATACAATCTGCAAGATCCGAATGAAGGTGCTATCTGGCAGCCAGGCGTTCTTCAGAAACAGATTGACGACCTCGCGGAAAGCGTTGGACAGCTGGCGGACAATCTGAACCGGATTAACAAGAATCTCGAAAAGCAGAAACGAAAGAAAAAATCAGGACTGTTTGCTTTTCTCGGTGTTCTCGGAGATTCAAACCGAGCCAAGTCGTCCTCCGGCTTCAGAATTGGTGATCATGTACGAGTCAAGTATCGCGGACAAGAAGGAACGATAATTGACATCAATGGGAGCTTGATAATGGTCTCCCTTGACGACGGAAAACACGTGGATTCCTATGACGCGTCACAGCTTGAGAAAGCATGGTGACGCCGATTAAACCTTTCAACGATAGCCATACTTTTTAACGATTGCAGATTGGGGG
>CALLZZ010000382.1 GCA_937858235.1 uncultured Clostridia bacterium | reverse complement strand
CCACTGCGGGCGGGCCATCGGGCGGGGCCGCCGGTGCGGCGCGCATGGGCTGCCGCTTTTCGGCAGCGGCGACTGGAACGACGGCATGAATCTGGTGGGAATCGGAGGCAAAGGGGAAAGCGTATGGATGGCCCTGTTTCTCAGCCGCGTGCTCGACCGCTTTGCGCCGGTCTGCCGGCGGATGCACGACAGGGAACGGGCCGACGGATATGAAAAGGAGGCGGCCCGGCTGCGGGCGGCGGTGGATGAGACCGCCTGGGACGGAGAATTTTATCTCAGGGGGTTTTTCGACGACGGCGCGCCCCTGGGCGGAAAGGCCAGCCCGGAATGCCGCATCGACCTGCTGCCCCAGAGCTTTTCGGCACTGGCCGACATGCCGGATGCCGCCCGGCGGAAAACGGCGCTGGACAGCGCCCTGCGCGAGCTTGCCGACGACCGGCTGCGGATTGTGCGGCTTTTCACGCCGCCCTTCGACGGGCACGGCCGCAATCCGGGCTATATCCGTTCGTATCCCCCCGGCATCCGGGAAAACGGCGGGCAGTACACCCACGCGGCCCTATGGCTGGCTCTGGCGCTCTTTCACGAAGGCCGCGGCGACGATGGCTTCCGCCTGCTCCAGTGGCTCAATCCGGTCCACCGCACCGAGCGGCGGGAGGAGGCTCTGCGTTACCGCACCGAGCCGTATGCCGTCGTGGCGGACATCTCTTCCAACCGTGCCTGCGAAGGGCGCGGGGGATGGAGCCTTTACACCGGCGCGGCGGGCTGGTATTACCGGGCGGCGGTGGAATATCTGCTGGGGCTGCGGTTTTACGCCGACCGCCTGGAGATTCGCCCCTGCCTGCCTTCCGATTGGCCCGGCTACTCGGCCCAGCTGCGTGTACGGGGGACCGGTATTCGCCTCGCTGTGCGGCGCGGGGAACCGGCGGGGCTCACCGTGGATGGAAAACCGGCCGGGTCTGTGCCCCTTGACGGAGGGGAGCACACCGCCGAACAGACGGTGTAAAGCAGACGATATCGGTTTTGGGGGGATGAAAAAGGCCCGTCCCCCTTGACATCCGCATACGGCTGGTATATAATCAATAAGCTGTTTGGCCGTATGCGGATGTAGCTCATCTGGTAGAGCGCCACCTTGCCATGGTGGAGGTAGCGGGTTCGAGTCCCGTCATCCGCTCCAAGGTTATTAGGTTGAAATGGATGCGAACTTGTATCTGTTTCAGCCTAATTTTATGTTATAATAAAATTATATTGGATAGATCATACAGAGAATTCCAGATTATTATATGAGTTGAAGAAATTTCGGGTACGGGTATGTGTTGTTAAAATCTTTGTGATGATAATAGGCGGTGGTGGGGTGTCGAAAGGAATCGTCGTTTTTGGAGCAAACGGAAGCGGGAAAACCACAGTCGGACGGGAATTAGCTCGCACGTTACACTTTAAGCATATGGATGTAGAAGATTATTATTTTGAGGAAGCGGAAATTCCATATTCGAGGCCTTGCTCTAAAGATGAGGTTATAGGGCGTATGCTTGACGATATAGAAAAATGTAGCTCATTTGTGCTTTCTGCTGTAACAGGTGATTTTGGCGAAGCAATAACCTCTATGTACGAGTTTGCCATATTTCTATCAGTACCGCTTGATACTCGTATAGAGCGAGTAAAACGCAGAGCGGAAGAACAATACGGCAAGCGTGTTTGGGTGGGTGGCGATATGTATGAGCAGGAGTGTAAGTTTGCAGAATTTGTAGAAACGCGTAATCTCTCAGTAATTGATGATTGGGCGAAAACGCTGACATGCCCCGTTGTTCGGCTTGATGGAACAAAAGCAATTTCCGAGAACATTCGCTTAATCGTCGAACAATATAAATTTTTTGCATCTGATAAATAGGTTTCAGACTTTGTAATCATGTATTATCGGCATAATGGGAAGCATCCGGAACATGACTTGTGAGAAAAATGCAATGAAGTTATTAACGCAATACGAATGACACAGGTTGCTTCTCCTTTTCCCCGCGTGGCCTACGGGCCGCACGGGGAGCCCGTTTTCGCACGCTTGGGTTCGCATCTTTTTTTGACCCTAACTTTCCAGAAAGGGAAGCACTCCAAAGCGGGTGCTTTCCTTTTTGGTGAGCTATTTTTCATCCACGCCTTTTCGATTTCCCGGTATGGGCGGAATCACTGTCAATTCAGACTCCGGTGAGGAAATACAATGCTCTTCACATTTTTGCTGCGCCGTAATCAGAAGGTTGATCGCTTGCTCAGAGGCCCTGAATATTGTCAAATACATTTCCTTGTAGTCCGGCATACTCTCACCCCATAATATTATAGAGTTTATAACACTAAAGGTCGGTGAGTTAAAATAACAAGTGTAACCGCATAAAAAAGCTCATAGGAGCACCCTCCTGTGATACAGTGGAGTATATTGACCGAATTCGCGCATTAAGAGAGGACAAGGATTTGACACAGACAGATGTGGCAAATCTCCTGAATATTGGTCAAAAAACGTATTCGGACTATGAATTGGGAAAGACAAGGATTCCGCTCGACAGTATGCTGGTCCTGGCAAAATATTATAATGTAAGTATGGATTATCTCAGCGGGGCCAGCGATATAAAAACGGCATATCCCCGAAGATAGTCAAAAAGCTGTGCCGCGGCCGGCGTCTGAATTGAGCGAATGGCACAAAGCAAAGAGCACCCGCTTCGGGTGCTCTTTGCTTTTGCGTTAAATAAGCTATTTGATTTCCTGCTCCAGAGTCCGAAATATATCGGCGTTGAAAAAGGCGATAATGGAAATACCCAACCCATCGCATAGTTTCTTTATCGTCGCAATCGTAGTGCTGTTGTTTCTGCCGCTTGTGATGTTATTAATTGTGGACTGCGTCACGCCACTCAGTGTCCCGAGCTTATTTATTGTGATACCGCGCTTTTGGCATAACTCGAGGATTCTTTCCTTTACTGCCGTTCCAATCGTCACATTCACCATTCCTGACTAAATGAGTTAGCTCAATAGTACCCATTTTGTGTCAGAAAATTTACCTCATTTGAGTTGGCTTTGCTGATGCGTCTGCTATAATTAACTCAAATGAGATAGGAGGGTGCAAAATGAAGAAAGTCACGATGACGATAGACGATTATCTTTATGTGTTTTACACCAAAGTGGGAGAAAATGCGGGAGGAATAAACGCGGAACAAGTGATGGCTGACGTCCTTTTTAAACTTGCAGGGGAGCTTTCTCTAAACGCCATAACCCCCAAAGGCGTTATACAGCCCGCATCTAAATGGACCAGATGAGACACGTCGCAAATGGGCTGTTTGGCTCGTTCTGCCGCGGGCGGCAGCGTTCATCCGCTCCGCCATTGTTCCTTTTCCCCGCCTAACGTAAGGCTTAGCCGGAAATTTCCTATGTTGGCATGGACCGCGGCTGGACCAAAATCGGCATCGGCCCGACGGTGGAAAAGGAGCGGAATATCCATGGCCGGCGCGAATCCGAAATCAGTCGGGCCGGCCAATCGAGGAGAATGGGTTGACAGCTTCCTTGTATTTTGTTAATATATTATTATATAGCTAAATGCAGTGACGGAGAGAGTACTCCTTTCCGAAGCATCCAGAGATGTCCCCACGGTATTTTCCGTGCTGCAAGGGGATGGGTGGAAGAAGGGACGAACATGGCTCCCGAGCGGCGCACCGAGACGTTTCGTCGAGGCTGCGACGGGATTTCCCGTTATAGAAAACGGATAT
>CALLZZ010000381.1 GCA_937858235.1 uncultured Clostridia bacterium | reverse complement strand
GATCTGGAGCTGTCACCCTTTGCGATAGCAGAGGCAGAGGCGCCGCCGGCGCGAAAAGATCAGGCGAAGGAAAAGCGGGTAGAGCTACATCTGCATACACGGTTCTCTAAAATGGATGCACTGACTGAGGTCAAGGACGCAGTGAAACGGGCGATTTCCTGGGGGCATTCTGCCATTGCCGTCACCGATCACGGTATTGCGCAGTCTTTCCCGGACGCTGCCAGTGCAGCTGGCGACAAAATCAAAGTAATCTATGGCGTAGAGGGGTATTATGTCAATGACGTGGATGACCGCGTGGTGGTACATGGTGCTTGTGATCTGTCATTGGACACGGAGATTGTCTGCTTTGATATTGAAACGACTGGCTTGAATCGACAAAAGGATTCTATTACGGAAATTGGTGCGGTTGTATTGAAAGACGGGGAAGTGATCGACCGCTACAACACCTTTGTAAACCCAGGGCGTCCCATTCCAAGGGATATCGTCGAGCTAACCGGGATTACAGATTCCATGGTAGCGGATGCAATAGGACAGGAAGCGGCATTGAGTGACTTTCTGGATTGGGTCGGTCAGCGGCCTATGGCGGCTCACAATGCAGAATTCGATATGGGATTCCTGTCAGAAGGCTGCCGTAGAATGGGGCGGTCGTTTGAGAATCCGTCCATTGATACGTTAATCCTTGCTCAAAATCTGCTGCCACATCTGGGGAAATACAAGCTGGATATTGTGGCAGAACATCTGGATCTGCCGGCATTTCAACATCATCGTGCCTGCGATGACGCTGCGGTGGTAGGATATATGCTGATTCCCTTCCGTCGGATGTTAGCGGATTTGAAAATTCAACGGATCAGTGAAATCAATGCGGCAATGCTCCAACTGCGCTCAGCGGTCAAGCGTCGGCAAAGACCGGGGCATGTGATTTTGCTGGCCAAAAATCAAACCGGACTGCGTAATTTGTATAAATTGATCTCGCTGTCTCACTTGGAACATTTTTCGCGTTATCCTATCATGCCGAAAAGCCTGATTAACGAGAATCGGCAAGGGCTAATTGTGGGCAGTGCTTGTGCTGCCGGTGAACTGTTCCGGGCGATGCTGGATCACAAAGACTGGCGGGAATTGCAGCGAATTGCAGCATGGTATGATTTTTTGGAAATTCAACCTATCTGTAACAATTCCTTTTTATTGGAAAAGGGGCAGATTGCAGATCAGGAAGGGCTGCGGGAGTTAAACTGCACCATTGTCCGCTTAGGCAAAGAGCTTGGAAAACCAGTTTGTGCCACCGGTGACGTACATTTTTTAGACCCAGAACAGGAGATTTTTCGACATATCCTGCTGAATGCCAGCGGGTTTTCTGATGCGGATAAGGAGCTTCCCATTTATTTTAAAACAACGGATGAAATGCTGGAGGAATTCCGTTATCTGGGCGAAGCGGACTGCCGCAATGTAGTTATAGAAGCCCCCAACCACATTGCGAAAATGTGTGACCGAATTCCGCCACTGCCCAAGGGCCTTTTTGCACCCAAGCTGGAAAACTCGGCCAAAGAGCTAGAATATCTGGTTTACGACAAGGCGCATAAGCTCTATGGAGACGAGTTGCCCCAGATCGTGCAGGATCGAATTGACTTGGAGCTACCTGGTATTATTCAACGAAAGTACGATGTGATTTACATGTCTGCTCAGAAATTGGTGGCGGATTCTATGGAGCACGGCTACCTGGTTGGTTCCCGAGGCAGCGTGGGTTCTTCTATCGTAGCATTTCTTTCCGGGATTACCGAGGTAAACAGCTTATCTCCTCATTACCGCTGCCCAAAGTGTCGGTACGCTGACTTCGATACCGATACAGAGAAATATGGGTGCGGGGCAGACCTGCCGGACAAATACTGCCCAGTCTGCGGGGAGCTATTGGATAAAGATGGATTCAACATTCCTTTCGAGACATTCCTGGGCTATGGCGGTACCAAAGTGCCAGATATTGACTTGAACTTTTCGGGGGAATATCAGACAAAGGCACATCAGCACACCTTTGAGTTGTTTGGAGAAAACCATGTGTTCAAGGCTGGCACAGTGGGCACGGTGGCAGAGCAGACCGCCTATGGATATGTGCTAAAATACCTGGAAGAACGCAATCTGAATGTATCAAAGGCCGAAGAAGCCAGGATGGCCCAAGGATGTACCAATGTAAAGCGAACCACCGGCCAGCATCCGGGAGGTATGGTCGTTATTCCAGCGGACAAGGAAATCTACGATTTCTGCCCGGTGCAGCATCCAGCCGATGATCCCCACTCTGATATTGTGACAACGCACTTTGAATATCACTCTATGGAGGATAATCTGTTAAAGCTGGATATGCTGGGACACGATGACCCGACTATGATTCGTATGCTTCAAGATCTGACCGGAGTAGATCCACAAAAAATCCGGCTAGATGACAAGGATACCATGTCTATTTTTTGCAGTTCCAAAGTTCTGGGATTTGAAAACGATCCTGTTTTAGGGCCAACTGGTTCTTGCGGTATTCCAGAGTTCGGAACAGGGTTTACGCGGGGCATGCTCATCGACACCCAGCCTAAAAACTTTGATACCCTGCTGCGCCTATCTGGTTTTTCTCATGGCACTGACGTGTGGTTGGGCAATGCAAAGGATTTGATTCTATCCGGTACGGCATCCGTTACCGAGGCCATCGGCTGCCGAGATGACATCATGCTCTACCTGATCTCTATGGGAGTCGATGAACTGCGGAGCTTCAAGTTCATGGAAGCGGTCCGGAAAGGCGTGATTCACAAGGGGAAACCCTGGCCAGACGGAATTGTGGAGGAAATGCAGGAATATCACATTCCAGAGTGGTATATCGAGTCCTGCCGTAAAATCAAATACCTGTTTCCTAAAGCCCATGCAGTCGCCTATGTTACCATGGCGTTCCGAATCGCATGGTTTAAAGTACATCACCCCCTGGCTTTCTATTCAGCCTATTTTTCCATCCGTGCCAAAGCGGTGGATGCCACTTGTATGTGCCTTGGGATGGACGTGTGCAAGAAGAAAATGGAGGAGATCAAGGCAAAGGATAAGATTACTGATGTGGAGGATAAGATGTACACCACATTAGAAATGTGCTATGAATTTTATCTCCGCGGTTTTACGTTTGGAAAGATGAATCTCTACGAGAGTGCTGCTACAGAGTTCCTCATGGATGAGGAACGTAACTTGTTGATTCCGCCCTTTACTGCGGTGCCCGGTCTGGGGGAAGCAGCAGCGGAATCCATTGTAGAGCAGCGGAAAGGACGCGAGTTTATCTCAATAGAAGAGCTTTCTGCTGCCTGTCCCAAAGTGTCCAAAGCGCACATTGAACAGCTAAAATATATGGGAGCACTGGATGATATTCCGGATACCAGTCAGTTGACCCTGTTTTGAAAAGTGGAGTGAATAGCCATGACAAACAGCACATCGAAGCACTTTTTGTGGGCAAAAGAACTACAGGCAATGGCGGCTGCCGGGATACAGTATACAACTAACGATTTTGACCGGGAACGCTTCCTACGCATTCGAGACATTGCAGCGGAGATGGCTGCTTACGAGTTGGACTTGTCGGCAGGACAGATGAAAGACACCTTTGCGTTGGATGTCGGGTACCAGACACCAAAAATAGAGACACGAGCGGCTGTTTTCAATGGCGATCAAGTACTGCTGGTACGAGAGCGCAACGGAAAGTGGTCCATGCCGGGGGGATGGTGCGATGAGCAGGAAACCGTGCGTTCCAATACCATCAAGGAGGCTTGGGAGGAAGCAGGGGTACAGGTAGAGCCCTACCGTATCATTGCTCTAGATAGCCAAAACCTGCGCAATCGTCCGGCAAACTTTTACGGTGTCTGCAAAATATTTGTCCTCTGCCGCGTAATTGGTGGGGAATTCCAACCCAACTTGGAAACCTCTGAGCGGCGTTACTTTTCAATCTACGATCTGCCGCCACTGATTTTAGGAAAACAGAATCCGGAGCAAATTTTCTATTGCCATGAAGCGTATCTGGCGGAAAATTGGACTCCGCGGTTCGATTAAGGGACAAGTTTACCGGGTGCGAGGCAATTTGGAGAATTTCTGGTTGACAATTGATAACATTCGTGCTAGTGTGTTAGCGAGCTAAAGTGGTGGGCGCCTGCGCTGCGCCTTTGAGACAGGAGCGTTGATTTATGAATTATATTCCCAATACCCCAGAAGGTACACGAGATCGCCTCTTTGGGGAGTGCATGGAACGCCGCAGCGTACAGATGAACTTAACCCATCTGTTTCGTCAGCGTGGCTACACGGAGATAATGACTCCAGAAATGGAATATTACGATGTATTTACCCTGGCAGGCAATAATATTCCCCAGGAAAACTTGAGTAAAGTAATTGATCGCAGCGGGAAGATTTGTGTTATGCGCCCCGATATGACCACTCCCATCGCCCGCGTCGCTGGTACAAAACTGAAGGATATGGTTTTGCCGAGACGGTTCTACTATAATGGGAACGTTTATCGCTCCAGTTCCGGACATAAGGGTGAGAACAGCGAAATTCCTCAGTGTGGGATTGAGCTGATCGGCGCAGGCGGAATCAAGGCGGATCTGGAGGTAATCGCAGTGGCTGTGGAAGCCATAAAAACCTGCGGTCTGGAAAAATTCCATGTAGAGTTGGGGCATGCCGGCATCTTCCGTCTGTTTGCGGATCGCCTGGAAATGGACGCGGAAGAGGAAGAAAAGATGCGCTGTCTGATTGAGGGGAAAAATTACGCTGCGCTGAACGATTTTCTGTTGCCCTACGAATCCCAGGAAGGGTGTGCAGCCATTAAGCGCCTTGCATTTCTCTTTGGCGGCGTAGAGGTTTTGGATGAGGCGGAAGCGCTCCAGGGCGGCGCATCGGAAGTGACAACCTACCTTCGAACCCTGTACGAAACCTTGTGTGCAGCTGGATTCGGTGACCATGTCAAGTTTGATCTGGGCATGGTGCACCAGTTGGACTATTACACGGGCGTGATTTTCCGTGGGTACGCAGAGGGTGCTGGTGTTGCAGTGTTGTCCGGAGGCCGTTACGATAATCTGGCCACCTGTTTTGGACGGCCTGCTCAGGCGACCGGCCTTGCAGTGGATGTGGATGCGCTGGCATCTTGCCTACCCAAGGCAGAGCTGCCTTCTGTGGAGACAGTGGTGCACTATGATCCGGAGTTGCTGGGTTGGGCATTGTCCATTGTGGATCATTTACTGGAAGGTACCTGCCAGCTTTCTCCCTGTATGCGTCTGGAAAGCACTATGAAGATGGCAAAAGAACATGGAGTAACCACGGTCATTGTGCTGGACGATAAGGGACAACGGGAGGTATCGGTATGAGCAACAGATTACGGATTGCCCTGACGAAGGGGAGACTACAGGATAAGAGCGTAGAACTGTTTGAACGGGCTGGCCTAGACTGTAGTCCTATCAAAGATCCAGGTCGCCGATTGGTTCACTCGCTGCCCAACTATCCGTTGGATGCAGTGCTTTCCAAGGCGCCTGACGTGATTACCTATGTTGAACATGGTATTTGTGATTTGGGTATTGTGGGAAAAGATACGATTATGGAGCAGGGTGGCAGCTTTTTTGAAGTACTGGATCTCCAGTTCGGCAAATGCCGCTTTGCACTGGCAGTAAAGGATGGAAGCAATTTTTACGGAACCTACAAAACTCGCACGATCGCATCCAAATATCCTGGAGTGACAAAAGCCTTTTTTGCAGCCAAAGGGATGGACGTAGATATTATTAAGATTGAGGGCAGTGTGGAGTTAGCTCCTATTTTGGGGCTGGCAGATGCTATTGTGGACATTGTAGAGACGGGTGCGACACTGAAAGCCAATGGCTTAATTCCCATCGAAACGGTAGCTCCCATTAGTGCTCGTTTGATTGTCAATACGGCAAGTATGAAGCTATACAAAAATGAGATCTTAGATTTTATCAGTAAGTGCGAACAATTTATTGAAGGATAAGAGATAGAAGACGATGATTAGAATCATAAAAGCGGATGGTTCCGCAGAAAGAAAGTTAATTGAAACTCTGCGCTCCAGAGCGGCGGAAATTGGGGCTGAAATCAATCAAACTGCCGCAGAAATTATGGCCGACGTCAAGATGCGGGGATATGAAGCGGTTCGGGAGTACAGCTTGAAACTGGATCACTGTGAGCCAAGAGAGTTTACGGAGGCAGAATTACAGGCGGCCTATGATGCCTGCGATCCTAAGCTAATTCGAGTGATGGAGCACGCTGCGAACAACATCCGAGATTATAATGAGCATCTGCTCTGCAAAACCCTGGAATGGACGAACCCGGATGGCGGCTGTGTCGGACGGGTGGTCCGCGGGTTGACTCGGGTGGGAATCTATGTCCCCGGCGGCACAGCCGCCTACCCCTCCAGCGTACTGATGAACGCAGTGCCAGCCAAAGTGGCAGGAGTCAAAGAGGTGGTTATGGTTACGCCACCTACGGAGAATTTGAATAACGCAGTATTGGCAGCAGCTAAAATCGCCGGGGTAGATCGTGTAATTGGCGTTGGTGGCGTTCAGGCTGTGGCAGCACTGATGTATGGTGCAGGGTTCATTCCTGGAGTTGATAAGCTAGTGGGCCCGGGCAGTGCCTATGTGGCGGCGGCAAAACGAATGGCCTACGGAACCGTAGACATTGATATGGTTGCCGGCCCCTCTGAGATCCTGATTCTAGCCGATGAGACGGCAAATCCGAAGTTTGTCGCGGCTGACCTGATGAGTCAGGCGGAGCACGATAAGCTGGCCTCTTCTATGCTTTTGACCACCAGCATGGAATTGGCAGAGGCCGTTGATCAGGAGCTGGTGCGTCAGATGTCTTACCTGGAGCGCAGTGAGATCATGGAGCAGTCCTTTGCCAACTTTGGTGCGATTATCGTCTGCGACTCTCTGGATCAGGGTGCGGAATTAGCGGACTTGATCGCACCGGAACACTTGGAAATCTGCACCGCAGAACCGAGGGCATTGCTGCCTAAGATTAAGAACGCAGGTGCAGTTTTTCTGGGCCACTGGGCACCGGAACCGCTGGGCGATTACTTTGCCGGACCGGCTCATGTGCTGCCGACCTCAGGTACGGCACGCTTTTTCTCGCCGCTGTCTGTTGACAGTTTCTTGAAGATGATGAGTGTCATGGAATTCGATCAAACAACGCTGTCCGGTATTCATGATGAGATTGAACTCTTTGCGGAAACGGAACACCTTACCGCACATGCTAACGCAGTTAAGGTGCGGTTTGAATAATCTGGAGGAATTACAATGACACGCACAGCTACAGTTACACGCAACACAAAAGAGACGCAAATTCAGTTGACCTTGAACCTGGATGGGGGAGACGTTGCAATTAAAACCGGTATAGGCTTTTTTGACCATATGCTGACCGCCTTTGGCTTTTATGCAAAGATTGGGTTAAACATCTGTGTAACAGGCGACTTGCATGTAGATGGGCACCACACAGTGGAGGATACCGGAATTTGCCTGGGTCTGGCGTTGAAAGAAGCGTTGGGAGACAAGCGAGGGATTCAGCGCTTTGGCAGCAGCTATGTGCCTATGGATGAAGCACTAACCTTTACTGCACTGGATTTTTCCAATCGCCCCTATCTTGTTTTTGATGCGGACATGCCTCAACAGATGATTGGATCCTATGACAGCTGTCTGACAGTGGAGTTTATGCGTGCCGTAGTGATGAACGGAGGCATCACCCTCCATCAAAAATGTTTCTATGGCAGCAACGCGCATCACATTACAGAAGGGTTGTTCAAAAGCTTCGGCATGGCTGTGCGGGATGCGATAAAACTGGAAGGAAGCGATGTGGTTTCCACTAAGGGAGTGTTATAAATGGGCTATACAGCGGTTGTTGACTACGATGTAGGCAATTTAATGAGTGTGAATAACGCCATGAATTACCTTGGATTTGAGACGAAGGTTACAGCAGATCCAGTAGAGCTGGAACGGGCAGAAGCCATTATTCTGCCTGGTGTAGGCGCCTTTCCGGATGCAGCGGCAAAGCTGTTACGCTATGGAATGATGCAGGAACTGCGTATTCAGGCACAGAAAAAGCCCATTCTCGGTATTTGCCTTGGAATGCAGTTGCTTTTTGATCAAGGTGAGGAAATCCGGGAAACCCAGGGATTAGGCTTGGTGCCTGGTAAGGTGAAGTGGATTGAAACGAGCTTGAAACTTCCTCACATTGGTTGGAACAGTCTAACGTTTCCCAATGCCTCTCCGCTGTTTGCCGGTTTAGACGAAGGTAGCTATGTTTACTTTGTTCATAGCTTTTGCGGCAATGCGGCTGATCTAAAGTATGTTATTGCAAGCACCGACTATGGTATTTCGGTAACCGCTGCGGTACAAAACGGAACTGTCTTTGGTACCCAGTTCCATCCGGAAAAATCCGGAGAGGTTGGTATGGAGATCTTACGAAACTTTGGAGGGCTGACACGATGATCATTGAACCTGCCATTGATTTAAAAGACGGAAAGGTCGTCCGGTTACAGAAGGGTGATTTTGATACAGTACATCAAGTTGCGGAAGATCCCGTAACGGTAGCAAAAGCCTTTGCAGCCTCAGGCGCAACCGTAATCCACATGGTGGATCTGGACGGAGCCAAAAGCGGTGCCCGCGTCAACGCAGCCATAGTCAAAAGGGTTGCGGAAGAGACGGGGATGAGGATCGAAATGGGAGGCGGCATTCGCACCATGGATGATCTGAAAGCGGTGGATGCTATGGGCGTATGGCGCATGGTAATCGGTTCTGCAGCAGTCAGTGATCCGGAGTTTGTGCGGGAAGCGGTTGCACTTTATGGTGACCGCATTGCCGTGGGATGCGATGCGCTGAACGGAGAGATCAAAACGGCCGGCTGGATAGAGGGAAGCGGAGTTCATTATCTTGACTTTGCCCGCAAGATGGAGAAGATTGGGGTGAAAACCCTGATTTTTACCGATATTGCAACGGATGGTATGTTGTCGGGTCCTTCCTTTCATTCTCTGGAGCAACTGCAAAAATCGGTTAGCTGTCAGATCGTTGCGTCTGGCGGGGTGTCCAACAATGAGGATATTCGTAAGCTGAACGATATGCAGTTGTACGGAGCCATCATTGGAAAAGCTTATTACGCCGGAACCATTGCTCTAACGAAGGCGGTAGCCGATAGCGGTAGCCAAGACAATCCGTAAGGGGAGGAAATACGATGTTAGCAAAACGAATTATTCCCTGCCTGGATGTGCGGGATGGCAGAGTCGTAAAAGGAGTCAACTTCGTCAACATCCGCGATGCCGGCGATCCGGTACAGTTGGCTACCTACTATTCTCAGCAGGGGGCAGATGAGATTGTCTTTTTGGACATTACTGCAACCTATGAAGCACGGAAAACTGTGGCAGATGTGGTACGGGAAACGGTGAAGCAGGTTTTTGTCCCGGTGACGGTTGGCGGCGGTATTCGTACATTAGAGGACTTTCAGCAACTGTTGCGGGCGGGCGCGGATAAGATCAGCATCAATTCTGCGGCGGTAAAGGACCCTACCTTGATTTCCAGGGCGGCGGAACGCTTCGGAAGCCAGTGCGTAGTATTGGCCATTGATGCCAGACGTCGTCCTGATGGATCCTATGAAGTGGTAGTAGCCGGTGGACGTACGCCCACAGGTTTGGACGCGATTGAGTGGGCAAAAAAGGGCGAAGCACTGGGCGCGGGTGAAATTCTGCTAACCAGTATGGATGCAGACGGAACCAAAAAAGGGTTCGATTTAAAGATGACTCGATCCATTACCAGTGCTGTGCGGATTCCGGTGATTGCCTCCGGGGGATGTGGATCGCTGGAGCATTTCAGCGATGTATTTGAGCAGGCTGACGCCGATGCTGCACTGGCAGCGTCTCTGTTCCACTTTGGAGAACTAACGGTGCCGCAGGTAAAAGAATATTTGCGCTCCAAAAACATTCCAGTCAGATGAGGCGAGTGAAATGATTGAAACGAAAGACCTGTTTGCAAAGTCTGGGCTGATCCCGGTGATTATCCAGGATCAGAGAACCAAAGAAGTTTTGATGCTGGGCTACACCAATGAAGAGGCATATTTGAAGACACTGGAAACACATACTGCTTGGTTCTGGAGCCGGAGTCGGCAAAAGCTGTGGAATAAGGGTGAGTCAAGTGGTCATTTCCTCTTTGTGAAGAAAATGATTACAGATTGTGATACGGATGCCTTGTTGTACCTCTGCGATCCGAAGGGGCCAACCTGCCATACTGGCAGACCCAGTTGCTTCTTCAACGATATTTGGGAGGAGCGATAGAATGCAGATTCAAAATGCACTACAAGAGCAATATTGTGTTATTCTGGACCGCAAGGTCAATAACGGCGGAGAAAAGTCCTATACCAACTATTTGTATCGAGAAGGTCTGAATAAAATCCTGAAAAAGTGCGGGGAAGAGTGCTTTGAAGCGGTCATTGCGGCAAAGAACGGAGACGATGAGGAAACCATCGGAGAACTCTGCGATGTGTTTTATCATATTACCGTGCTCTTGGGAAACGAAGCGGTTCCCTTTGACGCTGTGATGGAAGCGCTCAATGCTCGCTGTCAAACGGAACAGAAGCCCGTTGACGACCTCTTTCAGGTGATTCAAAGCCGAAAGGAAACGGCAGCGGATACATCCTATACAGCTTATCTGTTTCGAGAAGGCCTGGATAAGATCCTGAAAAAGGTGGGAGAAGCATGCAGCCTGCTGTTGATTGCAGCAAAGAGTGGCGATCAACAGGGAATTGCAGACGAGATGGCAAACCTCATCTATCACCTCATGGTAATGATGGTTTGTGCGCAGATTCCGCCAAACATGTTAGGGGATGCATTAGATCATCGCAATGGAAAAACGGGTAATTTGAAGCAATTCCATCAGGCTGATCAGAACACCTAAATAAAACAGAACCTAAAAATGATCCACAATCACTAGTGACTGTGGATCATTTTCACATTGCTATATTAGTTCTTTTTGCGCACCGGAAAGAAAATGTCAGTTTCCCACTCGTTGGGAGGGAGTTTGTCAAATTGCGTTTTCCGATAGATTTCATAGGGACAATCAACCACTTCATATTCGCTCTCACCCAGCCACTTGACCACCGCGGCATAAGCATCTGTAAGGCTAGCGTACGGGCCGTAGTGGGTGGTAGCGGCACAGAGTTCCCCCGGGATGATCCGGTTAGCCTTGTCCGATTCTTGGATGGAGACAGCCAGTTCAATGTCGCTGCATGCAGGATCAAACTCTTTGTCGTGGTAAAGTGCCATGACCTTACCGGATGGATGAAGTTGTTCCTTGGCAATTTTTTCAAACAGGGTGCCGTAGTAGGTTCCAAAATCGTTAACGGACATTTTCTGACGACAGCTGACCACTGTAATTGCATCTGTGTTGACCAAGTGAATCTCATAATTATCCTGGTAGCTCATAATGTCACCAGTCCTTTCCAAATTCAGTAAGTGATGTTCCAGTTCTGTGATCACATATTGAGTTTCCGCTACTTGCCGGCGCAATCGCTCTATTTGCTGCGCCAACTGGCGAGCGAG
>CALLZZ010000380.1 GCA_937858235.1 uncultured Clostridia bacterium | reverse complement strand
ACTTTCCACACACTCACTTATCCACCCTCGACATCAATACCACGCACTCAACGTGGCTCGACTGCTTCTGATTGATGTCCGGTACCACCCGAAACGCAAAATAAGCCTTCGTTTGTTCGCGGGAATTTATCCAAGGGTAAAAATGGCTCCAAAAAGGCGAAATTCACACCTCGTCCGTTCGAGAGAACAAGTCTAAGGGGCTTCCAGTACCTATTATAGCATCTACAGCAATTCCGCAATCGTCTTAAAAGCGCAGGCTGTGGAAATAAGTCCAGATTTCATCGTCTCAACCTATAACTTGCCTACAGAAGGCGATGATCTGTGTCTGAGTTTTGTTTGCATGACAAGATGTTCAGCCATCGGAATTTTCCTCTCCAAATGTAATTTAAAAGGCACGAGACAACATAAGAGGTTTATTTCAGTAACTTCCGTTTCTGCTCTTCGAATTCTTCTCTTGTAATAATTCCATTATCCAGAAGCTTCTTGAATTTCATTATTTCATCTGCTGCACTCATGTTCTGCACAGGTGCATATTGTACTGTCCGTTTTTTCTCTTTATTCGCAGCATCTTGTAGCACCTGAAGAGTAGATATTATTTCCTGTGCCCGCTGCATAAGATTCCTGTACGACCACGAACTCTTATCTATACTCCCCATGGTGAGAAGATCGATATATTCTGTAGGATGTTTTACATCACAAACTGTTATCTTGATCCGCAATGACCTACAAGTCTCATGTACCTTCCGCTTGGACGCTGCACTGCCAACGACAGCTCCAACACCGCCAAACAGCAGTCCTCCAGCAACCGCTCCCCCAAGACCGCCTTTAATGACTGTATTGCCATCTTCCAACAGTTCAAAGCTTATAATATCCTCTATGTGATGCTTTACAGGTTCTTTAAATAGTTTCGGCGTTACATACCAAAGATTTCTGCAATCTATCTGAAGATACTTCTGGACTGCTTTTGGCACTTCAATTTTATGTGGGATAGAAGTAACTATTTGGCTGGATGTAGCGCTTTCAGCATTGCCTACATCATATGATGTGGACGTCTTTTCAAAATGAGAAGATACCGGCGGCACATATCCGTGAAGCTGTTTTTCTTTAGGAGCCGTGCCGTCTCCACGTTCATTCATTGTAATTTCAGCTCTTATGTCATCTGATGTAGTTTGCAAGTTTCCCGCCCATGTAAAAGGATTATGACCGGCTTTTTTCACGCAATCAAAGCAGACAAATTCTCTGCCCTTAATTAGGAATTTATTGACTGCTATCTTTTTTAGCTGTTTCCCGCATATGCAACAATATATATTTGCCAATTCGCGCCCTCCATTCTTGTACAAAACATATTTCATTTGATGCGGACGTGCTATTTCTTAATTTCCTTTTTTCTCCATCCTGTAACTGACATTAATCTCAACACTTGCTTCAGTGACGTCTGACGCTGTTATTCAACCGTGACCATACATTCGGTGGCCTACCTTCATTCTTCAGCCTTTTGTCCGCTAATTGTTTTAGACCGCTGCCAAAGCCTGTGTTGTATCATTCAAAGTAAGATCTGCCATAGTCTCTAGCATCGGGATCAACACTGGAGAAAGCATTGTACTTACCGTGCTCACGGCATTCTGTACATCAACGTCCTTATCCTCAGGCTTTTTTGAGCCCTTGTAATACCCGATAACGCTCATGCCAATTAAGGCCATGCTTGTCGAATACCGAGCCTTTGTCAGTTCTGATTTAGCGGAATCCCTAACGCTATTGAGCTCTGTCAGAAAATAAGTGTTATCCATATTCAAATAATAGTCTCCGCCCTCATCTGTTGGCACATATTTCAGTGCAGAATACTGGTTCATATCGTACTCATCCCACTCGTCTTTTCTGATCGGTATAATTTCCGGAAGTGCAATTCCCCCATTATTCTGCGTATCTTTCTTGCCGGTATTTTTTGAGAAAGTACGGGCCCCCTGACCACCGCTAGAATCATATTCCTGTGCCTCTTCGACGGCTAGAATAATGGTGTTCTCAAAATCATTCACAACACAGTCATCTTTGATCTTTGTCATAAAGGTATGAGTATCTCCGACGCTAACGCCCACAGGCATTCTTATTGTCAAAGTTGCAATACCATTATACAGATTCAGAGGGCCCTTTAAATCCTGACGTTCGACACCATCCATACAAAGAATCAATCCTCCTGAATCAATAGGGCGATTAAAGTAATCATTCTGGACATCCGTTTCAAACTGCACACGGCAGTCATGGTTAATAGGTGCATGTTTATTTAGCTTTCCGTCCTTAAGTTTGCCCTTAAGCCTGAAGAATGTCGGGTGATTTTTTCCTTTAAATGTATCCGCCACTGTGGCAGCCTGCTCATTTGCAAACGGTGATCTAATCGTAGTACCAGCTATAAAGAGCTTAGAAAGTACAGGTGATTTATGTAGGATATTCTCCAAGACATTCTTAAGCGGTTTATTGTCAGCAACTTTATCCTTCAACGCAGCTGTACGGCGATCGTGTTCCGCCTTTTTGAGGCCTTGGTTATAGCGGAGGACTTTTTCCAACTGTGTCTCAATCTTTTTAGAGAAATCACTTGTTCTAATACGATCCCTACTGGTCATAAACATGGCTTCCTGATGATTGATATCGAATTTAGAGCAATCCACCAATACCAGCAAACTACTTTTAATGTATGAAAGGTTTACGCGATTGAAAAAATTATCATTCTTTATGCCTTGCGTTTGACCATTAACAATATAAGCTATGCCGTCTTTTCCCCTGTAATGGCTTTGTTTCCCTTTTTTGAATAAATATATTGAAAACGGCATTTCCTGTCCATCAACGTTTATCGATCCGGAGGATGGGAAGTTATCCTCAATATTGTCTTCTCTATCGTCATATAGTCTGGTAACCATTCCGTTCAGCGTTGCTTCCAAGGTGTGGCCACTGTATGTAGGACGGCACTCTCTCAGACGAATTGGATGCGATAGCTCCGGAATCAGTAAGGAAAGACGATAGTTTAAGTTTAATATGATATTGCTTTTGTAACCACTCAACTCGTAATTATAGAGCTTTATAAAAGTTCCATACGCCATCTCTTCACATTTGTCTACACCAGCGACAGTTGGAATGATGGGCATTGTCTTGGCCTTAAAGGTCAAGAGAGAACCATCCGAGCAAGCAAGATATGTATACATAGAACTCTTACGGCCTTCGCGAGCTTCCTCTTTGCGGACCACGGTTACAGACCACTCATCGAATGTTGGATCGTTATCTGTGTTCGGAATGTCTGGGCAACGCCTCGAAATTACAAGCTGCAGGTGATGCTTCCCACAGAATGGGAATGCCCCAGTACCACCCATGTTGAATTTGCCCTGCACAAAGGGAACCTTCAGTTTATTGCTCTTGCTGAGCGACAGTATTGTTTGTGGCATTCTCTTAGGAGTTTGTCCTTCACCACGGTCCACAATGGTAAGATTCTCCTCGCCACGCGCTTTCCCGGTAGCCGCCAGAATGATGTTTTTTGAAAGCTCATTTCTGCTCTTGGTATCGAGATTCATCAACTGACCATTACGCATATGGAAGAACTCAGATAAGGCAGCCTGCATACTCTGCGGAGCCTCCGGACCACTTACGCTTTTGCCGCGTATCATGCACTCTTTCATCAGTACAGCGTCAACTGAATTAATCAGTTTCTCCACTAATGCCGCATCGGCATCGCTCTGCTGATTACCGATAATGGAGTAGTTGTTTTCGTTGCTGCCATAGGGTTGCCAATATGCGTAGTTGTCCCAGTAGTCAGCTTCCTTAAGTACACTGATGAGATCGTTCTCGGTTTCTGCGCAGACAAGTTCCTTTGCAAGGTCGATGTTCTTCATTTTTAGTTTCTCCTTTTCCAGCACGCTGTATTTGTTCATCGAAAATGCCTTCACAACTTACATGGACATATAAAGCATAGACTTTCATGTGTCTTATCTGCTTCAGGCTGGTGTATTTTCTGATTCAGAATTTGCTATCCAGGGGCGTAGCCTTATCAGCGTGGACTTTTTTCTCTCGTCCTTGATCTTTTTTCTCCTGCGGCAGCGCTCCTGCACTACTTTTCCTCCTCAATTACTCGTGTTGCTTTCTAACTTTATCTTTTTATCTATCGAAGTGCTCCGCAGCAATATCGTCCAGCTGCTTTGCAATTTCTGAAAACTCCAAATTCAGATCAAGCGTTTGTACACTTATCTGATTACCGCTCATTTGATATTTATTGTCCGGCTGAATTTCCTCATCTGTTTTTGCATAAAGGAGCATGCCTGATACGGTGTGATCTGCATTTTCAAACTCCGTATCTTTATTCTTCACATAAGTGAATATTTGATATAGATTATTTGAATGCAGTGTGCTGATGCCATATTGTGTTTGCATTGTGTGCGTATAATACTTCGCGTCAATAATGAGTACTGTATTGCTCTCTGCATCCTCCAGCATGATATCACTCTGCATAATCGGAAGAAGCGTGCCGACGCCGTCGTCCAGTGCCCACGGAATCTGAGATGCACTTGCTTTCAGTTCCGGATGCTCTTTGATATAATATTCAAGAACGAACTTCTCAAATAAACGATTCATACGCTGATCATCTACAAATGACGCCAGTTTATATTCTCCGTCATCTGTTGTCAGAAGCATTCCCTCAATAATCAGCTGACAAATGCTCAGAAGTACACGATATGTCTGATTATTTCTCTGGAAACGGATAGACGTCCATCTAATGTTTGTAGGCTCAACCTCATTCACGTTTGAGAAATACAACATTTCCTTTTTTAGCTCGTCTTTATATTCTGTATCGACCTCCGCATGACGAATCAACAGCATGACCGTTGTTTTCAGAATTTGGTTAAGCAGGTTATTTTCAGAAAGTTCGTCATACTCGCAAGTAAGTCTCTGTTTACGGGCAATTTGATTTTTTATAGTGCCCGGCATATCAATCTTGCCACGCATTACCGACAGGTCTTCTTTTCGGTTCAGATACTCCCTGTATAGACCTTGTTTTAATTGCCGACCGATTCCCTTGGAAAGAATCGCAGCAAACAGGTTATGTATGTTCTCAAATTCTTCCTTAGTGACCTTCTCATCGTCAGACTGCTGTAGAGTAGTAAAAGCATAGGAGAGCATATAGTAAATATTTTTTATAAAAATGCTCTTATCCTTTGTCATTGGAATACTCCATGAAAGATATTTTCCCAGCGCTGTAGTTTTGCCGTGTCATCAAACCAGTATTCACTGAGCATAGGAAGAATGTCAAAATTCACAACTGAGCGTAGCCATTCGTCCGAACAGGTATCATGCCCGCAGAAATAACTGTGTCCAATGCAGAAGCCCTTCCCAAGTGATTTGTCCGAAGCAATCTCCTTGTTCAGTTCCTTTACCTTTTCTATCAGTTCATTAAATGTTTCGTTATTAAGGCTATTTTGATATTGAATGAATCCGTCAGAATCAAAAGCCGGTTCCATATCGAAGAAACTGAATCTCCGTCTTAAAGCATAATCGATCATCGCAAGGCTGCGGTCTGCTGTGTTCATCATTCCGATAATGTACAGATTAGCCGGAACTGAGAAGGGCAGGCCGTTATATGCAAGAGTCGCTTTTACGCCGCGATAATCCTTCTCAATCAGCATAAGCAGCTCACCGAAGATTTTGCTCATATTACCACGATTTATCTCGTCAATAATAAAGAAATAATCCTTATCCGGCTGGTTAGCTGCCTTCTGGCAAAAGCGATAGAAAATTCCGTACTTCAGCTCGAAACCATTCTCTACGGGCTTGTAGCCCATCATAAAATCTTCATAGGAATAATTTTGATGAAACTGTACGAATTCAATACGGCTCTCGTCCTTTTCACCCATCATTGAATAGGCAAGACGCTTTGCAGCGAAAGTTTTCCCAACTCCGGGAGCACCCTGCAAAATGATATTCTTTTTATTACGAAGAACAGCTACAAGTGAGTTATATCGTCCTTCGGACATATAGACCTCGTCAAGAAAATCATCCTTCGTGTAGGCATCGATGGCCTTTTCCGTAGAGATTGGATTCTCATCCCGGATGATATCCATAATGAAATCATATTCGCCCTTAGTTAGCTTAAATAGGCTACCCTGTGGATTGACGAAATACTCCATCTTTTCAAGTTCCGGGTAGGCTTTTAGTGTCTGGTAATCAATCGGCGACGTGAGACCTTCTACCTTTTCAAAATCAAGCTTTTTGCCATCCTGCTCCGCACTGATTTTTGCTATTGCTACGATCTGCTTCACAGGGTTTGACTCATATCCGATGACCATGTCTCCCACTTTGGCATCGAGAAAATTTTGAAAAATGCGGTGCTTGTTACCGTTCTCGTTATAAAGCGTATATGACTGTACATCGCCGACTGCAATTCCGGAGAAGCTCCAGATCTTCGGATTTGCATTTAACCACCAGTAGTGATGCTCATCCTCACCTTCCTCGGAAACGGCATAGAGTTGAATCTGGCTCAGATCAACCTTGTCAAGAGCATCAGAAAGCTCGTCTCTCAATTTCCAGACATAGCTGCCTTCTTCATCTTTCCCAGCTACCTTCCCGACATAAAGAACAGTCCACCATCTGGAATTTTCATTATCACGTTCCATTACTGGGCATCCGGCCTTTTCAACAACCCTTCTGGCAAGCGCCACTGATCCGCTGTTATAGAAATTCTTTGTTTCACCATATTTTACAGAAAGTTGAGTACAGGTAGCCTGACCGCCGTAATCCTTCATTCGACGCATAATCTCAAGGCTCCCCTCTGTGAAGACATTCTTGTCACTGAGAAGCCTCACCCAATCATCAACAGATAATCCTGGCTCGTATTCGGAAGGAAACCATTCTCCTTCTTGTGCGGACGTTTCTTTCCCTTTCTGGGAATAATACCGGCTGATATAAAAGCCAACGTCGATGGTCAAAGTTTTGAGATCTGGGTCAGGATAGCAGGTATCTGTCAGCTGAGATTTGAGAAGATTGACCAGTTCCGTATCCAGTTTCAGCTCATCGCAAATTTCATCATAAAATTTAATGAAGCTGCGAATATTATCAGCATAGGCTCCCTTTTTAAACCTATAATCACTGCCAAGCTCATCGGCAACCGTCTTAATCTCGCCGTATTTGTAAATGTAATATTTGTCCGGATACCGGAGCCAGAGATAAATAGTAATGGCATTCTCATATTGGTAGTGTTGTGCAGCACCATTTCCGTATTTCTCAAGCATAATAGAGGATTGGTCTTTGAAAGCTTTTATGCGATCATATACATCCTTGCTTTCATCATAGAGATTAATGAACATAGCACGGACTTCTTCCGGTGCGGTTTTGGCAAATCCCTCAATCATCCCCCGCGGAAAATTATTCGTGGATGCAAGCAAATTGAGCGTCTTTGCCAAAGACCGTGAAAGCATATCCGCAAAGTCATCGGCATTTACGTCCCAGTTATCCTGAAAGCACTTGACGGCTTCCCATTTGTATTTTTCATTGCCCCATTCGGTAGTTACAAAATTTTTTTTGTAATCTACTAGCACATCCTTTAAACGAAATTTGTCAAACATGTCTTAGCTCCTTTGGCCTTATGATCTGCGAAGGCTTGCATATATTTCTTCGGCAAAGATACCGAGTACCTCTCTCTTAATCTCATCGTTCGAGAGAAGCAGGGAAAAGAAATCCTGATTCTGATCAAGTCCGGCAATCAGAGCATCATCAATGTTATCAAAATACGAAAACTCGAAGTCTTTCTCGCTGTTGTTTTTAGCACTGACCTTCAACCTCTCCGACTTCATCATGATATCCTTAATTTGCAGCATAGCTTTTACCGCCACATCGTTGTCGTAGGACTTACCGGTGCGGGAATTGATTTCTGCAATAATCTGCGAAAGGCGCTCCTCTTTTGCCGGAGTCAAGCTAAAGCTCTCAGCTGTCGCCAGCTTTACAACTGGCTGTGCAACAAGATCAGGTTTCACATGCTCCTCGGCTCTTTTCTGCACGAAATTTGTTGCCTTAATCTTGCCATCAAGATCATATCCGCCGCCCGGATGTTTGATGTTGATGTAAGAGAGCAGATAAGTGATAAAGTTATATTTCTTGTGCAGATCAATATCCTCAAAGCAGGACACCTGCAAGAGAAATTCGTAGAAGCGAACAAAATGGCGCATCAGTGCAACTATCTCGGTCTGTTTGATCGGTTCATACCGTTCAATCATGTTTTTTGTTTTATTGAAATAAAATGTCAGCTTCTGTTTATCCTTTGGAGTGATCTTTTCTTTGTATAGCAGCTCGTTGGCCTTTTCTATGTCATCCGGGTCAAGAACTGTATATGCGTCAATTTTAGCCTCAAGATCATAGATTGCGGTCGGTGTAACGGAATTTGAAAGCAGCGTAGTCGTGTAATACGGAGCGAATGCTGCCTTGATGTCGTCGTAGGTGTTTACAAAATCCAACACAAATGTGTGTTTCTCAAACGGTGGACATATGCGATTCAACCGTGAAAGCGTTTGTACTGCTGAGACGCCCTTGAGCTTTTTTAGCACATACATCGCGCATAATTTCGGCTGGTCAAATCCCGTCTGATATTTATTTGCCACCAGAAGTACGTTGTAATCATCTTTGTCAAATTCCTGAGTAAGCCTGTCCTCCGGAAAGCCGTTCATAGAAGGCTCACTATATTCCGTGTCATCATCCGGGAACTTTACTTTTCCAGAAAAGGCGACAAGGGCATGAATATCTGTATATCCCTTTTTATTGATGTAATCCTCTAATGCCTGACGGTATTTTACAGCTGCTTGGCGAGATGCTGTTACGACCATTGCTTTTGCCATGCCGCCGAGCTCTGTCATAACACTCTGCCGAAAATGCTCCACGATCACTTCAATGCGCTGCGCGATGTTCGTATCGTGAAGTTCAACAAAACGAGCGATCTGCCGCTTTGCATCCGAGGTTTTGCAGCGTGGATCTTCCTCTATCTCTTTATTAATCTGATAGAAAGTGTTGTAGGTCGTATAATTTGCCAAAACGTCCAGAATGAAGCCCTCTTCAATAGCCTGCTTCATTGAGTAAATATGGAAAGCTTCTCTTTGGCCTTTTGTGTTTAACCTGCCAAAAAGCTGCAATGTAGTTGATTTCGGCGTCGCGGTGAATGCAAACATCGAAACGTTTGATTGTTTACCATTGCGAGTAATTTCCTTTGAAATCATATCCTCAACGTCTTTGGGAACTTCATCACCGGCTCCGAGAGACTTCGTTACCGCTGCCATATCCTTTCCAGCCGTGGAAGAATGCGCCTCATCGATGATGACAGCAAAGTTCTTTTTCTTTAAGTTTTTTACACTATCAACGATATACGGGAACTTCTGTATTGTCGTTGCGATAATCTTTGTGTTGCCTTTAAGCGCGTTAGCGAGGTCGGCAGAATTACACTTATCATCCATCACGCGGATAAGACCGGCCTTATGCTCCAGTCCCATAACAGCCTTCTGCAGCTGACGATCTACAACAACACGGTCGGTTACGATGACAATATTGTCAAAGATAATCTTGTTGTCCACGTCATGCAGAGAAGTTAGCCTGTGTGCCAGCCAAGCGATAGAATTTGTCTTTCCAGAACCCGCGGAGTGCTGAATTAGGTAATTCTGCGCGGTACGGTTTTCCCGTACATCTGCGAGCACTTTTCGGATAACATCCAGCTGGTGATAGCGTGGGAAAATGATGTTCTCCGTTTTTTTCGCTTTTCCTGTAAGTTCATCGACTTTTTCTTTTGTCTCAATAAACATGAACTTTGAGATCAAGTCGAGCATGGTATCTTTTGTCAGAATATCTTCCCACATATAGGACACGCTGTAGTGGTCTTTAAATGTGGGATTCCCCTTTCCGGCATTAACACCCTTACCATTACCAATGTTGAATGGCAAAAAAAATGTATTTTGCCCTGTCAATTTTGTGGTCATGTAGACTTCTTTCAGATCCATCGCAAAATTGACGAGAACCCCAGCCTTAAACAAAAAGAGTCGTGTCTTCGGATTTCGTTCGGTGCGGTACTGAAATATTGCATCCTCATACGACTGCCCGGCGGCGTTACACTTTAGCTCGAAGGACATGATTGCGAGGCCGTTCAGAAAAATCACGAGGTCAATACGCTCTTTGTCACTTGCCCATACTTCCTCCATTACAGAGAAGATGTTCTTCTCATATTTGGCAAGCAAATCCTTATTGAAATCTGTTGCTGGCTTCGTGTACATCAGTTCCAGTTTCAGATTGGAAATCTCGATGCCATGCTTTAGAACATCAAGCAGGCTTCCACGAGCCTTTGTTTCCTCCGCATTGATAAAGCTGACGATGGTGTCCTCCAGATCGTCCTTGTATATTTTCCGCAGCGCAGCCATCTCGTCCGGCTGCGTGCTATTCAGAAATTGAAAGAGCATTCCTCGGTCAACAGCAAACAAACGGTCATAATCTGTCGCCTTGCGGATGACATAACCATTATCTTTTTCCAGCCTGTCCATAATGAAATGTTGGTATTCTTTTTCAGATAAGATGTCGTTCATGCAGTAGGCACCTCCTTTTTCCCAGTAACATATTCATAAATGAGGGACTTTTTATATTCCTCGATAGTGGAAAGCTGCTCATTCTTATCTGCAATAACCTTATCTATCTCAGAACACTTGGCATCAAGGTAATCTGCAATCTCGTTTTGCTCCTTAATCGGTGGTTCAAAAACCATTAGTCGTGAGAACTCTGAGAAGTTCAATCCTTGTCTTACGCCATTTCCCATATTGTAAAAAACTTTCATCACGTCAAACGCATGGAGCAGATAATGATAATAAGCCACGTTCACAGGCTTAGTCGGCATCAGCGCAATATAAGCCGATGTAATAATTCCATGTTCTTTTGCAAGACCTGTTCTCAGGCTACGCTTATCATTCTGCAAATCGGTTGGGCGCATAATGATGTCTCCGGCTTCAATTATGTTGTATGTATTAAAACTCTCTGGCAGAAGTCCATCGCTCGTGTTGATATCCTTACGAATGATGTTACCATAGCTCAACGAAAGCAGATTATTCTCCTTCCCAAGGCTATTCTTATGTTTTCGCTCTCCAAAATAGTAATACAGCGGGTGCATGTTCCAGTGGGCAGGAATCTCTCCTACATATTCAATTCCGCTATCTTTCATCTCAGCATTAGAGTTAAGGCCTTTTGTGACAGCCTCGGTAATGAT
>CALLZZ010000379.1 GCA_937858235.1 uncultured Clostridia bacterium | reverse complement strand
ACCCGCTGCAGCTCTACGTGGACGACATCACAACCGAGAAGCTCGTCTCCGTCATAGCCAGCAACCACGGCCACGCCTCTTTGATTTCCAGTGAGGGCGGCATCTTCGACACCTTGTCCGGCATCTACACGCGGAACGTGAACATCGATGTCATGCTGAAGGGCTACTCGGGAGACACGATCCGCGTCGACCGAATCGGACGCGACAGCGAGAGCATCATGGACCCGGCGCTCACCATCCTCCTGATGGCGCAGCCGAACGTCGTCTCCGCGGTCCTCAGCAACACGACCTTCCGCGGACGAGGCCTCACCGCAAGGTTCCTCTACAGCATGCCGGTCTCGAGTGTGGGAAGCCGCAGGTACCGGAGCGAGGCCGTGACCGACGGCATCTACCGTGCCTACGAGCGTCTGGTCGTAAACCTGCTGGACGACGAGTACCCGGCGAAGCCGCAGATTATAACGCTCTCGCCGGAAGCGGACTCTGAGCTTGAGTCGTTTGCGAACTGGCTGGAGCCCAAGCTTACGACCGATTATGCAGAGATGGCCGACTGGGCAGGAAAGCTCGTCGGCAACGTGCTGCGCATGTCCGGCCTCCTCTGCCGGGCTGGCACCTACCAGAGCCACGACTTCCTTGACACCCACGGCGCGTTGACGGTCTCCGGCAAGACGATGGCGGACGCTATCCGGCTGGGCCGCTACTTCCTGAACCACGCGCAGGCCGCGTACTCCGTGCTGCCGGAGGATGCGATGTACCGGAATGCGGACATGATCCTGCAGCGCATCAAGGAGCGGAAGCTCACCGCTTTCGACAGGCGTGCCGCGATGCGCATGTGCCGCACCTTCAAGACGGTCGACTCCATCCAGCCGGTGCTGGACTTCCTTGAGGACTACGGGTACATCGCGCAGAAGCCTCAGAAGTATTCCGGCACAGGCAGACCGCCGCTTCCCAAGTACGCCGTCAATCCGAAGTTCTATGAGAAGTAGGACTTTTGTCATTCCGTCCTATGCCTGTCCTGCCCTTCAGGACAGTTCTTGGGACAGGAAAACATCAGGAAATACAAGGGTTTCAGGGTTTTGTCCCTTTTGTCCGAACCCCTATAAAAAGCCAAAAAGAATTATTTATTTATTCTCAATTCTTCTACTAAACCATTTTTGTTTACGGATTAAGGGACAAAAGCGACAGAAGGGACAAAACCCCAGAAACTCCCAAAACACGGAGGTTTTTACACCATGAAAGATACAGGACAAAGCTTAGGCCATGATGGACAGCCGGACAAAAGCTATCTTGCCCGCTGCCAGAAAACACTGCGCAGCTGGGGAGCACCGCTCTCCGGATGGCATTGCAAAAAGATATACGACGTCCGCGAGGACGACTGGGACGCGCCACTCCACGTCTGCGAGCTGTGCGGATGCACCAAAGTCCGCTACGTGCATGTCATGACGCACCCGGACTATTTCGAGGACGTATCGGTCGGCTGCATCTGCGCCGGAGTCATGGAAGGCGACATCCTCGCCGCCAAGGAACGCGAACGCCTCATGCGCAACCGCTCCAAGCGGAAACGCAGCTTCCCGAAACGCAAATGGCACCAGACTCCGAACGGCTGGAGCCTCACCTGCCACGGCGAGCAGATCCTCATCGGACACAGCCGCCACAACCCGGAGCGCCTCGGCGTGAAATACCGCGGACAATGCGTCTGGACCTACAAGGGCAAGCCGATCACAAACTTCCTCTCCGCAGCCTACGCCGCATTCAACCTGGTCGACCCTATTCCGGAGGTGTTGCCATGAAAAGCGAAAAGCAGATCGAAGCAGCCCTCGCCAGCGAAGTCAAAAAGCATGGAGGCATCGCGCCGAAATTCACGTCACCCGGTTTCGCCGGAATGCCGGACCGGATCATCCTGCTGCCCGGCGGACGCATAGCATTCGCAGAGCTCAAGGCACCCGGAAAGAAGCCAAGAAGACTGCAGATTGCACGGCACCGGCTCCTGCGAAGGCTGGGATTCCGGGTTTACATCATCGACAGCACAGAACAGATCGGAGGTGTGATAGATGAGATTCTCACCGCATGACTACCAGAAATACGCCATCGACTACATCGAGTCGCATCCCGTCGCCGCGGTTCTCCTCGATATGGGACTCGGGAAGACGGTGATCAGCCTGACGGCGATCTTCGACCTCCTGTTCGACAGCTTCGAGGTCAGCCGGATTCTCGTGGTCGCGCCTCTCAGAGTCGCACGCGACACATGGCCCGCAGAAATACGGAAATGGGAGCACCTGTCCGGCCTCACCTACGCCGTCGCAGTCGGAAACGCACGCGAACGGAAAGCAGCCCTCATGCAGGGCGCAGATGTCACGATCATCAACCGGGAGAACCTCGGCTGGCTGATCGACGACTCCGGCATCCCCTTCACCTACGACATGGTGGTACTCGACGAGCTCTCCTCCTTCAAGAACCACAAGTCAAAGCGGTTCCGCGCCCTGATGAAGGTCAGGCCGAAGGTGAAGCGGATCATCGGACTCACCGGAACGCCATCGAGCAACGGCCTCATGGACCTGTGGGCGGAGTTCAAGGTCCTCGATCAAGGGCAGCGCCTCGGACGCTTCATCACCCAGTACCGGACGGCCTACTTCATGCCCGACAAGCGCAACGGCGAGATCATCTACTCCTACAAGCCGCTGCCCTACGCGGAGGATGCGATCTACCGGAAAATCTCGGATATCACGATCTCGATGAAGTCGACCGACCATCTGAAGATGCCGGAGCTCATCTCCACGCAGTACGAGGTGCAGCTGTCCGCCGAGGAGCGCGAACGGTACGAGGAGCTGAAGAACGATCTGGTGCTGGAGCTTCACGGCGACGAGATCACCGCAGCGAACGCGGCAACGCTTACCGGGAAGCTCTCTCAGCTTGCAAACGGCGCGATCTACTCCGACGACGGGAAGATCATCGAATTCCATGACCGGAAGCTCGACGCCTTGGAGGACATCATCGAGGCCGCGAACGGGAAGCCGCTGCTTGTCGCCTACTGGTTCCGGCACGATCTGGAGAGAATCCGCAGACGGTTCGACGTCCGGGAGATCAAGTCGTCGCAGGACATCGATGACTGGAATGCGGGCAATATTCCTGTAGCAGTCATCCACCCGGCCTCCGCCGGTCACGGGCTCAACCTGCAGTCCGGCGGATCGACGCTTGTCTGGTTCGGCCTCACATGGTCATTGGAGCTCTACCAGCAGACGAACGCCCGGCTCTGGCGGCAAGGCCAGAAAAGCCGGACCGTCGTCATCCAGCACATCGTCACTGCGAGCACCATCGACGGGCAGATCCTCAACGCCTTGAAACGCAAGGACAAGACGCAGTCAGCGCTTATCGCTGCGGTGAAGGCGGTGATGCGATGAACGACCCCTACGAGAATCTCGCCAACGCCGTCATCCTGCAGGCTGTCCGCGACTACCGGACAGCACTGAAGGCCCTGCGCATGAACCCGCGGAACAAGGCCGCTCAAACGGAGAAGGAATCAATCGAACGGTTCTTCCGCTCTCAGTGGTATCAGGCGCTGACGACGGTTGACGGCGAGATGCTGATAAGAAAGCTCAACGAGGAGGTGATGAGATGACTCCGAAGCAATATCTGAATCAGGCCAAGCACCTGGATGCGCTGATCCACTCGCGGCTCCGGGAGATCGACTACTGGAGGGAAATGTCCACCAGCGTCAGCGGCATGCGCTACGACGGCATGCCGAGGAACCCGAACACGCCAAGCGACGCGCACTTCGTCACCTGCCTCCACAAGATCGACGAGATACAGGCCGACGTGGAGAAGAAGGTGGCGCAGCTCATTACGCTGCGGGACGAGATCAACGCGCGTATCGACCTGCTGGCTGATCCCGAGGAGCAGCTGGTTCTCCGCTACCGGTACATCGACAACTGCACGTGGGAGGAGATCGCCAGCATGCTGAACGTCAGCCTCCGCACGGTTCACCGCATCCACGGATCGGCTCTTCAGAACTTCACGATGCCGGATTAGAAAAGTTGGCACGGTTTGGCACACTTTGGCACAGAATGGCAGACGCCTTCTGTGTTATCCTTACAATAGCGAAAACCATAAGAAGAACCAGAAGCCTCGACGGGAGCAATCTCCTGCCGGGGCTTTTCTCATGCCCGGAAAGGAGGCAGCGCCTATGCCAATGAAACCGAAGCGGCCCTGCCGCTATCCCGGATGCCCGAACCTCTGCGAGGACGGCGAACAGTACTGCCCGGAGCACAAGGCTCTGATGGAGAAGCACTACGAGACGTTCACGCGCGGCTACTCGACCGGCAAACGATACGGCAGGCATTGGAAACGCATCCGCGACCGCTACGTTCACAAGCATCCCCTGTGCGAGATGTGCCTTAAGCAGGGACGATACGTTGCGGTCGAGGAAGTCCACCACATCGTTCCCTTGTCGGAAGGTGGCACCAATGACGAGAGCAATCTCATGAGCCTCTGCAGGTCATGTCACGAGAAGATCCACAGGGAACGCGGCGACCGGTAGGGGCGGTCGGAATCTCTACGAGGCGGCCTCCCGGAAAACGGCGCGGGGCTTTCTGTGCGAAAAAAGCGAAATCAAACGGGTAATAACCCGGTCCTTATATCTATTACGCGCGTGTGCGCATGAAAGGCGGTGACGAAATGCCAACAAAATCGAATAACACAGGCGGTCGCGGCGGCAGACGTCCCGGCGCTGGCCGGAAGAAAACCGCCGTCAAGGAGAAGTTCGAGGCCGGGAATCCGGGCGGCAGAAAGCTCGAAGTGCTCGACATCCCGGACACCGAGGGCGAGGACATGCCAGAACCGCACGAGTTCCTCTCGGCGCGTCAGCATGATGGCTCCACTCTGGAGGCGGCTGACATCTACCGAGAGACCTGGGAATGGCTCGACAAGCTCGGCGTCGCGAAAGCCGTATCGCCGCAGCTGCTGGAACGCTATGCGATGTGCTCGGCGCGCTGGATTCAGTGCGAGGAAATGACGACCAAGCTCGGATATTTGAGCAAGCATCCGA
>CALLZZ010000378.1 GCA_937858235.1 uncultured Clostridia bacterium | reverse complement strand
CGTCAAGCCGAACCTGATGCAGTGCCATTCCTCCTATGTTGTTACCGACCCGAACAGATAGACTTTATTAGGACCTTTCAGAATAGCAAGCTCATCCGACACAAAAAATTGAGGAAGGGAGGTAGTGAAAATGCCAATAAATGCCGCAGATTCGAGGGTTACAGCACTGTATGAAAGGCTCTCAAAAGATGATGATTTACGGGGAGAATCCAACAGTATCACCAATCAAAAAAAGTACCTTCAAGAGTACGCAGACCGGAATGGCTTCGGAATAATCAGGCACTTTACTGATGATGGATACACCGGCAGAAACTTCAACAGACCCGGTTTTCAGTCCATGTTGGCAGAAGTCGAAGCCGGAAATATCGGTACGATCATCGTAAAAGACATGAGCCGGTTCGGGAGAAATTATCTTCAGGTCGGATTTTATACGGAGATTCTTTTCCCGGATAAGGGAGTCCGCTTCATCGCAATAAACAACAGTGTCGACAGTAAGAACGGTGCGGATAACGATTTTACTCCCTTCCTCAATATCATGAACGAGTGGTACGCGAAGGACACCAGCAACAAGATCAAATCCATATTCAACGCTCGTATGGCTGACGGGTTTCGATGCAGCGGCAGTATCCCATACGGATATAACCGCCTTCCCGGTGATAAGCAAACGCTTGTTGTTGATCCTGTTGCTTCTCAGGTGGTAAAACGCATCTTTGAAATGGCTGACAGGGGCCTAAGTCCTACGGATATAGCCAAAACTCTCACAGCAGAGAAAGTACTGATCCCATCCGCTTATACTGAGAAATACCATCCGGAGCAGAACAACGGAAGGCACATCTTCAATCCTTACGACTGGAGCAATACCACCGTCAGCAGTATTCTCGACAGACAGGAATATCTTGGGCACACCATCCTCAAAAAGTCTGTCAGTACAAACTTTAAGACCGATAAACGGCGCGAGTCTACAGATGACGAGAAATTCGTCTTCCACAACACTCATGAGCCGATTATCAGCCAGGACTTATGGGACAGCGTTCAGAAGAAGCGGAAACGCTGTCCGCGCACAGCTCCGAACGGTTTGTTCAAGCATCGTCTCAGCGGCTATCTGTTCTGTGCGGACTGCGGTTCCCGTCTGGCTTTGCAGACGCACAAGAAAAAGAACGGAAATCCGAACGACAGATATTATATCTTCCGTTGCAGTGCTTACGGACAAAAATCGAAGACGTGTTCTGCTCATTACGTTAGCGCAGATGCCGTGGAAACCCTTCTTCTCACGTCGATTCAACGGTTATTCAAGCTCGCCATAGAAGATGAACAGGGATTCGCCGAACAGCTCCGCCAAAGGTCACAGCAGAAAGCTGATGAAGTACCGGCTGAGAAAAAAGAAGCGCTTGACGCCTTACAAAAGAGGTTCGACGAGCTTTCCGTCCTGTCTCGCGGTCTATATGAAAACTATGTTTCCGGTATTCTCCCGGAAAGACAGTACAAGCAGCTTATGCAGCAGTACGACACCGAGCAGGGTGAGTGTGAGAAAAAGATTGACGAGCTTCAAAAGGAATTATCCGAAGTCAAGGAGAAGCCGATCCAGATTGACAAGTTCCTTCAACTCATTCATCAGTACAAAAATCCGGAAGAGCTTACCGACGATATGCTCCACGATCTGATTGATAAGGTCGTTGTCCATGAACCGAACGGCGGCAAGGGCAAGAACCGATCTCAGGAGATTGAGATTTTCTTCAACTTCATCGGCAAGTTCGATCTTGCCTTCTCCAAGGAAGAGATCAGAGCTGCCAGAAAAAAGGAAGAAAGGATCGAGAAAGCGAGGGCTGCCAGACAGAAGGAAACGCAGAAGAAGTACCGGGCGCGGAAAAAGGAGGAACGCCGCGACGAAAACAAAGGTCACAAGTTTGCCAAGAGAGTATGCGTTTACTGCGGAAAAGAATACTGGCCTAACGGCAACAAACAGCAGTATTGCTCTCAGGAGTGCCTGAACGCTGCCAGAGCCGGGCGCATCAAAGCCAAAAGATATGCTGAGAAAGGCAATCACACATTTCAGCAGAAGAATTGCATTGTCTGCGGTAAACCGTTCTGGCCTGTCAACGGTCAGGAGGTCATGTGCTCCCCAGAGTGCAAGCACAAGCATCTGAATGAAAAGCAGATCATTTACTACCATGAGTTTCTTTCGGAAAAGCAGAAAGCGGAACGCCAGACAAGGAAAGAGCAGGCTATGCAGGAAAACGAAGGACATCTGTTGGCAAAACGTGTCTGCGAGTATTGCGGAGCCGAATACTGGCCGACGAGACCGCTTCAGAAATACTGCTCTGAAAGTTGCTGTGACAAAGCCTATGAGCAGAGGACGAAAGACCGTGATCCGGCGGAAAAAGAAGGTCATAAGTTCTTCAAGAAGGTCTGTGCGGTCTGCGGCGAGGAGTTCTGGCCCAGCGGTCCGAACAGCGTGTGCTGCTCTCCGGAATGCAGCAAACAGTTCTACAAGAAGAGTGCGCGGGAACGCTACAAAACTGAGAAATCCCGCACAGAAAAGGATAATGCAGCAGCGGTCTGATTCGTTCTGTCTGGCAATGAAGCAAGAGGTCAATATGTTTTATGGTCTCGTGGATGAGACCGGAAAGATTAACTATTAAAAGTCAAGCCGGGAATTGAGGAAAGCGGTGAAAGAGAGACGGTTCAAAAAGGGTATAGCAAAGCAGGCGTCCGGTTGAACGCCGCATGGGCTATCATGAGGAAATTACGCTGTCAGATGGTAAGGCTTACCGGATTTCTCCAAGGCGAAAATGAGGCGCACCAGCTTTTTGGCAGCGTGAGAGACGGCAACATTGTAATGCTTGCCCTCCGCCCGTTTTTTGGCGAGGTAAGCGGCAAAAACAGGATTCCAATGGCAAACGTACTTGGCGGCGTTGAAAATGGCAAATCGGAGATAGCGGGAGCCGCGCTTTTCCATATGGGCATAGCAGTTTTTAAGCTGCCCGGATTGGTAAGTTGAGGGCGAAAGTCCGGCGTAGGCCAGCAGCTTGTCAGGGGAGCTGAAGCGGGAAAAGTCGCCGACCTCGGCAAGGATCATGGCTCCCATTCGGGTGCCAACGCCGGGGATGGTGGTAATAGGAGAATGCAGATCGTTCATGATGGTTTGAATTGCAGACTCAATCTCATCAATTTCGGCATCCAATTCCCGAATGAGGCGGATGGTGTGGCAAAGTTCCAACGACTTTGCGGGCATCACGGAACCAATGGATTTTCTGGCTGCCTCACGGATATCCACAGCCATATCCCGCCCATAACGGCCTCTGGAAGCGTCATGCAAAAGAGTTTTCAGCCGCGTCAGATTCGCTCCTGCGATCTGTTTCGCACCGGGGAACTCCTCCAGCAAAGCGTAAACGGAGACCATGTGGAGCGTCGGCACCAGCTTTTCCAGTTCCGGGAACAGGATGCAGACCAGGCGGGCAATTGACTGCTTGAGCCGGCCACGTTCTTTCACTTTGTCAAAACGGTATCTCGTCAGTGACTT
>CALLZZ010000377.1 GCA_937858235.1 uncultured Clostridia bacterium | reverse complement strand
ACCAGTCGCCTATATGCTTCCACCAGAAAAATTCCTGAGCCACAAGCGGGATCTATTAAGACCTCATCTTTGATACAATGCCCGTATGTGCTTTTAGCCCGGAAACCGCGCTGTTTCTGGGCTTTTCTGCGTTTCAGGGCATAAAGCGGGAGCGCGTCTATGGCCCTGTATTGATATGCTGCTGTGGCTGCTGTAGTCAAAAGCGACACCCCCAATCTGCAATCGTTAAAAAGTATGGCTATCGTTGAAAAGTTTAATCGGCGCTGTCAGTAGATTCGAGAGACTTGAGTGTCTTACCGTGTTCATCCTTCCAACTCGTAAGTCCATTAGGGCAACACCGCACAGAGCAGGATGTCACAAGAAGTGGTAAAATAAAGGTATGAACAAACAAATCAGCTTGTCAGCTCTGAGCGACGAACTGGCACAAGTAAAAACACATAAAAAAGAATTTCTGAGTCAAATTGATCGCATCGTTCCATGGGACGAATGGGCAACCATAATAAAACCGCACTACTATAAGGGAGAACGCGGAAATAAGCCATACGACTTGGAATTGATGCTTCGAATTCACATTCTGCAGAATCTGTACAATTTAGCAGATGAAGCTACTGCCTGTGAAGTAATCGACAGTCGAGCCTTTTCTGATTTTTGTGGAGTAGCATCCAGCAATCAGGTTCCGGATGGAGATACTATCGGTAGATTCCGGAACATTTTGGAGCGCAACGGTCTGGAACAAAAGATTTTTGCGCAGGTCGTGATATCACTGCAGAAAAAGGGCTTGTTACTGAAAAAAGGAACTATCGTGGACTCTACTTTCATAGAAGCACCTTCCTCAACGAAGAATAAAGAGAAACAACGCGACCCGGATGCACACCAGGCAAAGAAGGGAAACAACTGGCATTTCGGGTACAAAGCGCATATCGGGGTGGACAAGGACAGTGGAATCGTTCATACGGTAGACGTGACGGCAGCAAATGTTAGTGATGTAAGTGAAACGGCAAAATTGCTTACAGGAGAAGAAGAAACCGTAAACGGGGACAGTGGCTATCTTGGAGCGACAAAGCGCCCGGATGCCGTTATACGCAACAAAAAAGGTAAGAAAATCAAATACAAAATCAATCGGCGCCCCTCTCAGGTGAAGAAACTCAGCAAAAGCGGACAATATTATGCCAAAAAGGTCGAACATTCAAAATCATCGGTACGTTCGAAAGTTGAACACGTTTTTGCCATAGTAAAAGGTCAGCTGCGGTATCGAAAAACACGATACCGAGGTTTGCAAAAACAAATTCAAAAATTGAATATGATGTTTGCGTTGGCAAACCTGATTCTGGCTGACAGAAATTCTCTGGCAGTCTGATTCGGCTTGCCCTGCAGATCAAATTGAGGAAAGTGCAACGAGCTATTTTATGCCAACACAGAATTGCTCCGGCGTCTTCGCTGTTATGCGGTGTTGCCTTAGCACTCTTGCCGATAACAAACATTGCTGCATAAGACGGGCTCGTGAACAGCATGTCTTCCTGAAGAATGCCCTGCTCATCAACGGATGCGTTCTTCCGACGTTCTTTTATTACATCTGGAATCGTGTCATCATCGACAGTCGCAATGTGGCTGTTCTTGAAAACCACAAATCCTTCTGAAGTCTGCGATCCGTTGGCCTCGACTTTACCGACATTCTTTATTGTTCGTTCCAAATGAAGATTCACGATTTCATCACTGACAGTGTTCGCCGTATTGTCTGATTTCTGGACAGCTGGCTTTTTGACGGGCTCAAAGACCTTGTGTCCAAGCGTTCCCATAATCACCTTTGCGTAGTCGATGAATTCCTCCATCTCGCTTTCCTTCTCCTCGGTGATATTCCCGTGGTTCGGATCATTGCCGTTCTTCACTTCATAACGGTTTGCTTCAATAGCGAGATTACAGAATCGATTTTCAAGGTAACTTATCTCTGTAGGTCCTAAGGAGTTGTTGGAGGTGGTGAAGACAACCGCCTCCGTCCAATAGTCCTTCTCCGGATTACGCTTGTGCTCCATCAAACGGTTCAGAATGCCTTCACCATTTTTACGTGCGCCTGCCTGCCCGATGTAGACTACTTCCTTTTCGGTTTCGTCAGATTTCCCGAAAAGGAAGTACACACCGCTCTGCTTAAGGTCTTCACGGTCCTTGCACTTATCCAACTCAATCCGAGGGATCTTATATGCCACGCCAGTCCAGTTAGCAAGGGAGCACTTAATACGTCCGCTGGCATCTCCGTCCATCAAATACAACTGTATATTCTTTCCATGCGCTGCCATATCCACACCCTCACTTCATTACCTTTTCCATCAGCGACTTATAGCTGTCAACCACATCGTAAACAACTTTATCGCTGGAGATTGCCTTGAAATGCTCTCGAGCGCAGTGAATCTTGGACTCCTCAATCAGCCTGAGTTGCATTGACGACATGGAGCCTTTCGTCTCGGCTACAAAATAAATGTGCTTGACGCTACCTTCATAGAAGGCAATCGCCCAGTCTGGATTGTAATGCCCAACCGGAGTGGAAATGTAGAATCCATCCGGCAGCTTCACGTAGACTGCAACATCCGTACTCGTATCGAGCTGCGATGCGAAGTCGCGCTCGTTCGTCGAGTCGTAGACGATATGATCGTACAGGTGCTTCTTAGCTTTCATGGCGTTTGTGCCAAGCTTGCCCTTGATGGTCGGTTCGGTGAACACGTCTGTACCGTAGTGGTCGTCCATCACACTGTAGGTGATGTGCTCGATAATTGCAGTCGCTTTTTCGTCATTGATCAGCTGCGATGCCTTGAGGATAAACTCCTCCGGATTGTACTTGAACTGGTCAAATGTAGTCTTATTAATGCCGGTCAGAATCTGAATGACAGCCTTCCGGGTAAGCCCAGTAGATTCCACAATCCTCCCGACAAGATCATACGTTACGCTCTTGCTGGCCACGATCGCCTGCTTTGCTCCAAAGGTAGATGAAGCCTCCCGAACAAATGCCTGACCGGATCGCAGCTGCTCCTTCGATTTGATCTCCGCCATCGAGCCGGATTCAATCTTGAAATAAATCTTCGCCACGCGCAGCTTGCTGTCGAGGGCTGCGATGGATTTGCGGACAAGCTCATCGGTATCAAAATCCACCACATAAACGGATTTCGCATTGATCCGTGACCAGAGAGCCTTAAACTCCTTACTGTTCAGTTTTTCCTCATCCACCTTGAGCTCCACATTGTTGCTGCGGGCATTTTCAGGTGTCATTGCCTTGGCGTCATAGATAGAGTCAACAATATCTACGACTGCCGCCTCGAATCCTTTGACTTCCTCAGCCATCTTTAGATCGCCGTTGGCCTTGTCCTCGTAATACTTGTCTGTGAGAACGCCTTTGCGGTCAACATAGCGGTTCACGGTCATTTCGTACATGATTGCCGACGCCGTATCGGAATCGATAACCATCTCGTTGCCGTGATCGTTCGTGACAACACGGTTCAGGAACAGGTCTCTCGTAACTGCACGAGGACGGTCTGCGATATCCTCTGCAATTTCGGATTGGAGTCCCTTGGCAAAGCTCTCGTAGCTTTCAGACGCAATTACGGTCAGCACGTTGACGTTCTGCACATCGTTTCCGAGAACTCCCGCGTCCATGCGCTCGCCGTCCTGGTTGACGGAAAGGCGCATACCTCGCCCGACTTCCTGCCGCTTGCGGATCTCACTTGAAGAGGACTTGAGCGTGCAAATCTGAAACACGTTAGGATTGTCCCAACCTTCGCGCAGCGCGGAATGTGAGAAAATGAACCGCACGGGCGAACGCTTCGGATCGCAGTCGAGCAGCAACTCCTTGTTTTTCATGATCAGGTCGTATGCGTCGATATCGTCGGAGGTCGTTTCCTTCCTGCCAACCTTACTGTTGATCATGTGTCCCTTCTTGTCAATGGAGAAGTAGCCCGCATGCGTTTTCTCTACAGGAATAGACGCAAGGTACTGCATGTACTCGTCGTCGCCGAACTCCCGCTGCAAGTTCCCGACCACGTCGGCATATTCCTGCTCGAACATATCGGCAAAGATACCGTTCTGCGGCTGCCCGTTCTTGTCGTATACACGGTAGTGGTCCACCTCGTCGATAAAGAACAGAGATAGCACCTTAATGCCCTTATTGAACAGTTCCCGCTCACGCTCGATGTGGGAGAGAATGGTCTCCCGTATCTGGATGCGTCGCAACTGGTTTTCGTCCACCTTGCCAATCACGTCTCCGGCGTAAAGCTTGATGCCGTTGATGAACTCGATGGAGTCGTCTCTGCCGTCGATGCGCTTGACGACGAAGCCGTCCCGGTACTCGGGCAGCTCGCCGGAATGGTCGAAGAGGTTGTATCCTTCCGTCACAGTGGCGCTCATTGGCTTGATTCCGGACGCGCGCTTGCAGTCGAACTGGATTGTCGCAGTCGGAGCGGATTTTGAAAGATTCAGTCCTTCCAGATAAACGAAGCTCTCCGTAGCCGTCGTTCCGCTCTCCGTGATACCTTTGACAGCGATCTTCTTGACGAGCTTCTTATTGTAGGCGTCCATCGCGTCAAGACGGTAAATCAGGTTGTAGTACTCCCTCGGCGTGGCGGAATAACGCAGCGTCAGCAGCGGATGAAATTCCTTCAAACGCTCCTTTGTCTGCTTGCCTTCAACGGACTGAGGCTCGTCGATAATCAGAACCGGATTCGTCTTGGCGATGATGTCAATCGGGCGGCGGGAACGGAACTCGTCGAGCTTCATATAAATGCGGCGCGCGTCCTTTCCACGGGCGTTGAATGCCTGCGAGTTGATGATCATCACGTTGATAGAGCTGTCCGACGCGAAGCGGTCGATCTCAGTAAGCTGAGAGGAGTTGTAGATGAAGAAGCGGATTTTCTTCCCGTACTCCTCGGCAAAGTGATCCTGCGTCACCTGAAACGACTTGTACACGCCCTCGCGGATGGCAATGCTCGGCACGACCACGATAAACTTCGTCCAGCCATACGCCTTGTTCAGCTCGTACATGGTTTTGATGTAGGTATAGGTCTTGCCGACGCCTGTTTCCATTTCGATGGTCAGGTTATACTTTCCCTCAAGAGACTGTGACGGCTCAATCTGTCCGTTCCGCTGAATCTTCCGGATATGCTCCAAAATCTGCCCGTCGGACAGTTCCGGGACAATTTTTGCGTTCGACCAGCCGGTGAAATCCTCGTCCTCATTCATACCAAGCTGAAATGTCCCGGTTCCCCGGTCCATCATATAGGACGGCGTAAGGTATGGCTGCCCGGCAAAAACATCCACGACAGCCTTGGCGGCGTCAGCCTGAAACTTCTGATGCTTAAATTGCAGCTTCATTCTGCCACCTCCTTAAATGACCTTGACTCTTGTATCCGGAGCGAGGAGCTTGAAAATCTCCCCGACGTTAATCTTCTCCGGGCTGCTTGCGAAGCTGGAGTCGCGGAAGACCGCACGCAGCGGCTGGCGCTTCGCAATTGTCTTTATAACAGATTCAGGCACATTTTCGTCAAAGCATGCAATCAGGTCACCATCGTTGTAGGTGTGAACCGTGCAGCCTTCAATTGTTTCCGAAGTGTACGGCAACGACAGCGGCAGTCCCCATTCGAGCAGGCAGCCGAACAGCAGATCCAGATCCGTCCGGTCGGACTTCACGTTGGATTCCATCATCGTGAGCATGTCCTGTGTGTAATCGCCTGCGGCGTAATAGACATTATTCATGTTGGAGTCATCAAGCTTTAGAACACGGAAACCGAGACTATCATCGTTCAGGTCTTTTATCACATTGCGAATTCTTTGCTTCCCTAATTCACAAATGGTACTAAACCCGGCTTTATAAGCATCTGATTTTTTGCCTGTAATTTCAGGGACTTGAACCATTATAAATTTTCTTGTACCGTTATCCTCTTCGTTTAACCGTAGTACTCCTTCAGCAGTTGATGCCGAGCCAGAAAAGAAATCCATCACTAAAGCATCTTTCTTAGGACAATAATTAATAAACTGCTTCATCATTTTTACTGGCTTTTTCCCACTATTGAATGTCACACCTCCTTCGTGACGTATATTTCCGAAATCTGCACTAAAGTCATAAAAGCACTGTATCGGTTTTTTTCTTATCGAGGCGTGACCAGCTTTTATTGCTTCAGCTCTTTCCAGCGGAACACCAGAATACATTTTCCCTCGAATGGAACCTTCCCTCGCAGGACCAGTGTAATACCTAAACCCTAATCCATCGTCACCTCGTCCATACACCTTGTAAAGGCAGCCCAAACCATCTATGGATATCCTTGGCTCAACAACTTTCTGAAATACTTGGCCATAACTCATGTTGGTATATATGCTTCCAGAAATCCAGGTTTCCTTTAGCATATCCAATGTTCCTTTATCCGCTTTTTGGATTTTCCACTGACCAGGTTTAAAGACTTCTACTTTCTGATCGTTAACTGTAAATATTTCTCCCGGAGCAACCTCTTCTATAGAAAAAACGAACTTCTCTAACCCATATTCTTCTGTAGGCTGATTAGGAAGATATGTTTTTTGATTTTTCGCATACGCCACAACATATTCGATCATAGGCTTGAAGATTTTCTCTTCATTTAAACTCTTGTCTCCATAGCGAACTTGAATATGAAATGTGGTAAGATAATTCTCACTTCCAAAAGTTTCGTCGCATATTTTTCGCAGATTTGCATACTCATTATCATCTATAGAGATAAAAATGGCACCTTCGTCTGTTAACAGGTTCCGGGCAAGTTCCAAGCGGGAATACATCATAGAACACCAGTCGGAATGATATCGTCCAGCAGAAGCGGAATTTTCCCGTTGATAATTAACGTTTCCTTCTTCGTCAAAGTATCCAGTTCCTTCATTGTATTCATCATCATCCATAACAAATGAGTCAGGATATATAAAATCCTTACCAGTGTTGTAAGGAGGATCGATGAAAATTAAATCGACTTTATTGAGATAACTTTCTTGCAGAAGTTTCAGAACCTCGAGGTTGTCGCCCTCGATGTAGAGGTTCTCGGTTGTGTCCCAGTGGACGCTGTCTTCCTTGCACGGACGCAGAGTTTTGCGAATCGGACGGTTGGCCTCTACGATGGATGCTTTCTTGCCGACCCAGGTAAATTCATATGCCTCGTCCCCTTCGGTCACAGCATCGGACAACATCTGCCTGAGTAGATCAAAGTTGATAGCCTTCTTCAAATGCCCGTTTTCGTCCCGTGCCTCCGTGACGCAGTTCGGGAACAGCCCGGCAATCTTCGCGACGTTGTCCTGCTGGATGTCCTCGGATTCCATTCTCATCTTTTCCATTGCTTTATTCCTCCGTTATGGTTTCTGCTTTTTTGAGAAGCGCAAGCTCCCCGGCGATATCTTTTGCGGTCATGGTCGCGGTAGTCATTGCTTTCCTGTTGGCAATGATAGGGCTGAAGGCCATGACTTCCTGTTTCGTCAAATGATGCCAGATTGGTAGGAGCATCTTCCCGTTGACACTCTCCAGCGAGAACAGCGCGTCAAGTTCCGCCTTGGTCCAGTATTTGTCCGGCGCTATGTAGCTTGGAGATAGAACTACTATTCCGAATTTAGAGTGGCTGAGTCCTTCATCGATTTTCTGCCGCATTGAGTCTCCCCATTTAATGCCGCTCGTGTCGTACCAGACTTTGAAGCCAGCTTTTTTTAGCTCGTCAACAAGCTCATCGACAAAGTCCTTTTTGTCTTCCCATGCGTGAGAAATGAAGACGTCGTATTCAGGATCAGGCTGGCCATCGGAATGCTCCACCGACTGCACAATCGGCGTATTTCTCTTTTCAAGTTCCTCAATTCGGCTTTCGTAAGCCCGACGCATGTTCTTGACGGCTTTGTCCTGTTTCTTCTGCTCTCGTTCCTGTTCCTTCTGTAGTCGAGCGTTGGCATCATTTCTTTTCTGTCGTTTATCGGCTATTTTCTTCTGCAGGCCAGCACTCTCGTCCTGTGCCCTTAATGCGGCATTCTTATGAGATTCAATTTGACGTAGCTTGCTCTTTATTGTTGAATCCGAGGCGTTCTTCGACCAACTGATACCGTTGGCTTTTGATTCCTCATCCGCCGCCTTCTTGTCCGCTGCAGCCTTTTTCTTCTCGAGATCGGCTATATCCTTATCAAGCGAGTTCACCGTTCTCTGATATTGATCTGCACTCATCTATAGCTGCTCCTCCAATTCTCTCTTCAAATCCTTCAGCTCAGAGTTCATTTCCATCTGCCTGTTCAGCTGCTTTTCCTTTCGGATCTTCGCCTGCAGCTTGGCAATTTCCTTCTTCAGTTCTTCCCTCCGGTCGTCACGCTCGACGGATTCCTTTAGCGATTCCTGTGGCGCAGCGGCCTGCAGAGTGTCTCCCGCAATCTGACGCACGAAATTCTCATAGACCGTGTCAATGTTCAGTCCGTCAAGATGCACCGGCAGTTCATCTTCCGACACCCATTCTGTCTGATAGTAGCGATCAACTTTGAAAGCGGCTTTGCCGCTGCCAGCAGCCTCCTTGTATCCGATTACCGCTTTGAATCTTCCGTCATATTCCAGCACGAACAAGATATGATACGGTATCTCCCGGTCAATCTGTCTGAGCACATTCTCGTCGAGATTCTCCTCATTCAGCCTCACAAGAAACACTTCGATTTCTGTGACTGTTTTTCCTGCCGCAAGGTTAACGGTTGTCGGCGCTATCTTGTTCGTCCAGTAGATGATGCGTATCTGGTCGATGAAGCTGCGCTTCAGAGCCAGACTCACCGTCAGGTTGTCGTAGAATTTCTGTTTCGGGATTCGCTTATTGAATTCTGTTGATTTCGGCAGTCCCAGCATAAGCTCCTACTTTACATTACTACAAGGAAGGTCACTAACTCGAAGTCGTCGATTCCTTTCACCTCAGAGAGCAAGGCAGACGTACCGCCGCTCTTGAACAGACTGTCGATATCGCTTTCTTCCTTCGTATCTATGATTGAATTGATGGCATCGGAAAGCAACGCTGACATTTCGTTCATGTTCCTGCCATCGTCAGTTTCCTTATTAAACTTTGTGTAGACCTCTGCAATCGGCTCGCTTTTACCACGGCAGAGAAGCCTCATATCATCAAGAAGTTTTTTCGGATTCAGGTAATCGCAGACGATTTCGCCATCCATCCCGATGTACACCATGTAGAACGGATGGATGCGGTTCAGGCTGTCGATGTTCACGCCGTTGTTGCGGTTCTTCAAAACGAAGAGCACGCCTTCCGGAAGGTCGTCTGTCTTCTTGACCACGGAGTGGAGTCCGAACGGCATGTGGTCGAGGTCAGGATGCGTCTTGATGTATTCGAGCAGGTCGAGACGGAACTCGTTCAAGCCGAGGTCCATGATGGAGATTCCGCCTGACATATCCTCCAGATCAACCACTTCGGTCTGCAGCTTCTTAAGCTGCTCGCGGCGATATTCCAGGTCGCCTTTCTCCTCGGGACTGATCGGATTGTCGTCTCCTGTGGAGGTGAGGACGGATATCTTCATTCTTGTCTCGACGCGGGCTTTCAGATTGATGTATTCGTCGAGCGTCAGATCCGGCCAGAAGTTCACGAGCTGGATCTGCTTGTTCTTGCTGCCAATACGGTCGATTCGTCCAAACCGCTGGATAATACGCACGGGATTCCAGTGAATGTCGTAGTTGACGCAGTAGTCACAGTCCTGCAGGTTCTGGCCTTCGGAGATGCAGTCGGTTGCGATCAGTATGTCGATGTCCTTCTTGCTTCCCGGCATAAGGACGTCGCGGTCCTTGGAAACCGGCGAGAAGCAGGTCAGAATGTTGTTGAACGTTGCCTTGAAGTTCTTCAAAGTGGTTCTGCCATCAACCGTTCCGCTTATCATGCCGGTGTTGAGGCCGTACTTTTCCATGACGTACCGGCTGACATTGTCGTACAGATACTCCGCTGTATCAGAGAATGCTGTGAAGATCAGAACCTTCTTATTGCCAGGGTTGATCGGATTTTCAATCTTCTGTGAGATGAGCTTGTAGAGCTCCTGCAGCTTCGTGTCATGTTCCGGTGTAATATCCGCAATCATGAGAATCAGAAGTTCCAGTGTGTCCGCGTCCTTCTGCAGCACGTCCTTCCAGCTCTTGTAATCCATATCGGCAAGGTCAATCTTCACTTTACGTCCGACAGAGAAGTAGTCGGTGTTCTGATCCTCCATGTCGAAGTCATCGGAATCAGCTTCATACATGTCGATGTTGGCCTCTCCGTATTTCTCGTACTGAGTAATTCCGTCGATTGTTTCCATAATGAGGTTGCGGATGCGTTCCAGTGTAAGCCGGAAGGATGAGACCGAGCTTTCCAGCCGCTTGAGAAGATTGACGCTCATCAGCCTGCGGATACCTTCTTCACGTCCAGACTGCGTTAAGTTGTTTCCCTTGTGGTGTGTCAGTTCAATATACTTCTGCATCTTGCTTGGGAAGATATAGGCAGAAGGTGTGTAAATCTCCAACTGAAGCTGAGAGAGCTGTTCGTATATTTCGTTGTAGTTGATGGCGCTCGGAAGATCCGTCAGGCTCGGCCTGAGTGAGATTGGCTTGCGCCGTTCCGGGAACTTGCCGATCTTCTCCGTGTTGTAGTATTTCTCGATATGTTTTCTTGACCGTGCAATGGTTACAGAATCGAGCACTTCAAAGAAATCAAAGTCCAGTCGGCGCAGCAGATTATCCGTTGTACGCTCCTCGGCAGGGAGCTTGCTCCATGCATTAAATGCAGTCTGTGCTTGACGGAAAATCTCGTCGATTGACTTTGATGTATTCAGCTTCTCGTCAATTAACTCCGGCGTTCCTTCATATGCGAGAGCAAGTTGATTCTTGAGGTCGTTAAACCGGTTATTGACAGGAGTCGCTGACAGCATGAGTACTTTTGTCCTCACTCCAGCGCGCACAACTTTATTCAGAAGTTTTAGATAGCGGTTTTCCTTCTGGTCCTCGCCGGAAAGTTCTCCGCCGTTTCGGAAGTTATGCGACTCGTCAATCACAACGAGATCATAGTTTCCCCAGTTGAGCCGGTCGAGATCAAGCCCGTTTGATGTGCCGTGGTCACGAGATAGATCCGTATGGAAAAGAACATCGTAGCGCAGCCTGTCAGCGGCAATCGGATTGTTGACGTAGTTGTCCTTGTAGGTATTCCAGTTTTCCGCCAGCTTCTTCGGGCAGAGGACAAGCACGGACTTGTTTCTGTTCTCATAGTATTTGATGACCGCAAGCGCCGTGAACGTTTTTCCAAGTCCGACGCTGTCGGCAAGGATACAGCCGTTGTACTTCTCGAGCTTGTTGATGATGGCGAGGGCAGCGTCCTTCTGGAAGTCGTAGAGCATGTTCCATATCTTGCTGCTTTTGAAGCCGGTCGCCTCGTTTGGAAGCACGTCCTCAGAAACGTCCTCCAGAAATTCACTGAATACGTTGTAGAGCGTGATGAAGTAGATGAGCTCCGGCGAATTTTCATTATAGGCAGTCGTGATATTTTCCAGAACGACGTCGGTAACATTCTGCAGCTTTTCTTTATCATTCCAGAGAGAATCGAAAACCTGCAAGTACTGTGCAGCGAATGGAGTCTCGAGACTGTTTACCATGTTATAGCTGTTGTTGCCACGTTCGCATCCGATATCGACTGTCGTGAATCCGTTCAAAGGCATATAGGCAGTTTTTTCAGTTCCAGAGTCAGTAACCATAAACCCGGCCATGTTCTCACCGGTTGTATTTGACTTAAATGTGGCCTTTCTCCTGATCCAGTCTGCGCACTCTTTTGCGATTGCCTTCTGCGTCATTTCATTACGGAGTTTGATTTCAAATTCCGTACCGTAAAGGCTCTGCTCACGAGTGAGTCGGGGAATGTAGAACTCGCGCTTTTGCTTTTTCGCTTTCTCTGTTACAAAGGTCGGCGATGTGAAAATGAAACGGAATTCATCAATGCTTTCGAGCTGCTTCTTCAATTCACTATAGGCATACATAGAAAAGCAAGCCGCTGCCACGGAAACCTTGCTATTCCGCTTTATCGTTTTTTCCATGTCGTCACGGACAATATTCGTGACATTGTCAAATACCTTCATTAAACTTTCTCGCCTTCCATATGTAATCTATTTCGTGAGCCAAGTGCTGCTGGCAACGTTATCCGACTTCTTCCATCATTCTCTTGTAATGCTGCTCCTGATCCATCACCACGAAAATCGTGTGGAAAACATCCCGGTACTGGTCGCAGTCGATGCTTTCGTCGACAAAGTACAGCCCTTCATTAAAAGAATCTGCATGCTGGATATAGGAGAGCATGGCACCTGCAAGATGGTATTTCGTGTAATCTGGCACCACACCGCTGGATTCCTCATCAATCTTTTTCTTTACAGCCTCCAGCACCTTCGTACTCATTGCGGCGCTATCGTACCCGCAAAGCTGTATGAAGTAGTGCTCCAGAATCCGGCGCATGACGTTCATCAGCGGAATCGGTGAATCCAGCAGCTCGTACTCGCGCCAAAGCGCATGATAAGAGCCCTGTACTGGATCATAGTTCCTGTCTCTTTCATTAATCCTGCTCGCCGGAGTGACGCAGAGTTCGACGGTCGACACATTGTTCTTCTTGTTGATCTTGTACAGTGAAACATATCGGTACCTGCCAACCTGATCATAAACAACCTGCTGATGGAAGTAGGCATTATGCGTCAGAATAAAGAGCTGCTCGATATACCTTCCAACAAAGAGCGGATTCTCATTTTCTACAGGATCTGCAACGTTGGAGCAGATGCCGATCATTTCCCGGACCAGTGAGCCCACAATAAAGAGGGCGCTGCTGTCCATGCTCGAAACTGGATCGTCAATTACGACGATCTTGTTTTTGCCGGATTCGGTTTCCGACCGCATTCCCCGAACGACATGATAGAAATAGAGGAATGCGATGAAGTTGCGCTCGCCTTCGCTCAGGTTCACAGCCACTTTGCCATCATCGCGGATAACTTCATATCCGCCTTTGACGCCTTTCTTTTCATGCAGGCTGAACCCTTCAAATCCGGAATCCTTCAGATAGCCGTTCATGCTCCGTACGGTATCAGCAGTGTTGATAAGACCGGCATTCAGGTCGTTTATCTTCTGAGACAGAGAACGATATTGATCTTGGAGGTCCTTGACCTTTCCCTGCAGCGCTGCTTCTTCAGCCTCGATTTTCTTTTTCGATGCCAAATAATCGGCAACGTAGTCTTTAAGAATGAAAGCTATCTTTTCCCAGACCATGCGGATACATTCGTTCTGCTTGCTGGACTTTGCCGCGACGATGCTGTTGTTATTCTGGATCTGCCTGTTAATCTGTGATACAAGTTCATCCAGTTTCGCGATAATCGCATCAGCATCCTTCAGCTCTATAACCTTTACCGGTGATGCGATTTTGTCTGCAATCAGCTGATTGTTTTCCAAAATGCAGGACTCAAGCTCTGCCAGCTTTGTCTCATATACTGCCAGTTCCTCTGCCTTCGGATAGGCATCATCAAGGTTGCCCTTATATAGGTCAACAAGAGCCTTCATTCTGGCGTCATAATTGGACTGCAGTGTTCTTAGTGCTCTCAACGACTCCTGATAGCTTTCATCAAAGGCGCTCGACATAGAGGCTTCAAAATCATCTGGCAGCTTCTGCTGGCAGAACGGGCATTTCCCATCCGATTTATGAATATAGGCGTCGTGGCCGCGGCGAACCCATTCTGAAGCATTCAGCACTTTCATAAAACGGGCGAATTCCGTGCCGCCGCTACTGGTGATGGCTTCTCCGAGGAGCGGGAGCCCAGACAAGTCATAATCGCCATGAAGATCCGAGGACGATTTGAACGGTTCGTATCTTCTGGCATCCGGATCGAAGGCAACATCATAGAGTTCTTTTATTGCATTGTCGTCATGGTCAACCGGGGAATAACCGCCGGACAGTACCTCATCGGTAAAGCGCTCCCGAGACTTCTTCTTGTCCTGCGTCTGATCGTAGTCACGGCGATATTCGCGTGCGCCTTCCCAGCAGACATTTCTAAAATTCTCCAGCAGAGGAGCAAGCTCCCCGTGCTTCTTGTCTCTGGCTTCGGCGGCCTTCTTGCCGTCTTGTGTGACTTGCGCCCGGTCCTGCGCCGCAGCATCGGCCTTCTGTCTTGCTTCGACATTCTCCTGGCTCAACGTAAAGACGCCCTTCAGATTGCCATAGTCTGCGAAATTCTGGCTGACGAATGTTCTGTCATAAATCAGAACAGAGTAGTTTGCGGGATTTACGCCGGTTTTCCATTCAAGGCACTCAGGGTGTCTGAATGCATCGGCTATGCTGCTTTTCCCGGCTCCGTTCTTTCCGAAGAAGAAATTGATGTAGGTAGGACAGACTTCCTCATCATGAAAAGTATAGG
>CALLZZ010000376.1 GCA_937858235.1 uncultured Clostridia bacterium | reverse complement strand
AAACGATTTTAGGTATCTGAACCGTATTTTGGAAGGAACCATCAACTATGATGCGATGGTCAAGGAAAACGGCATCGTTTTTAGAAGATATGACGCGGAAAAAAAAGATGGCATCGACTGTCATCCGGGAGATCTGATCTATGTCAATTTTAACGAAAACGGGAAAACAGTTACAGATACTTTTACGGTTTTTGCTGTGGTAAGTGGGGCTGGAACCACGTCTTTTGGGTCTGAGAGCGCCCCAATTTTATTTTTTCCTGTAAATACGAAATCTAAAATTGTAGATACGAAAAAGCTGCATTCGATAGAAGTTGTCACCAAGCCATTCATAGAGGAAGAAGTTGGGACAGCTCTTCAAAACTTTGTCGATCAATCCGATGGTTTAGAGCTTTCTAGCTATGAGGCAAGAGTAAAAGCTGCCGCTGCCATGCCAGGTATTATTTTTACCGGACTAAAGATTCTCTCCATTTTTATCGTCTTGTTTGGTCTCATCAATTACCTAAACACCACCATCACCAATTTCTTTACACAGAAATGGGAAAGAGGAATGTTGCAGGCAATTGGCACCACGAAAAGTCAACTGACGAAGATGTTTTTTGCAGAAGGGCTTTACTATATGGTCGGTATGATGATTTGCACCCTGATAATAGGTCCTCTGGCACTATGGTTCATCATAAAAGCGATCAATGTCGTTTCCTATGTATTCACCTTCCCCGTTTTGCCGGTTGTTGGGTTTACTATTGCATTGCTAATCATTCAAATGTTCCTCACTCTGTATACCATGCGAACGATACATAAGGAGTCTTTAATTGATAGCCTTACTAGAAATTAATATTTTAGTTTATTCCGCTCCTTTTCGTCGGAACAACATTTTACACAGTAATACTACTTTTATTTGTTTTCTGCTTCAAATTATAAAAATCCTTCTGCTGTAGCTTTATTCTACAACAGAAGGCTTTTTTCACTATCGTTATTGTGTATAAGGACGTGAGGCCACAAGCAAAATAACCTAACGAAGATTTGTAGAGAATTATAGTGACAAATTACAGATCAAAGCTAATCCATGCTGAGCCATCAATACAGTCATTAAAGCAACGACCTCTCTCGTAGCCACATTCATCAGGATCATTATAAGTGTTAACCTCCAACGTTTGGAGATCATTATTACTATCTGTCATTGAAATCACCTCCAATTAATTTGAACAGTGAAAATATAAAAGTGGGACCACGGCAGTGGTTACCGTAATCCCATCTTTACTTTTACTATGATGAAACACACAGTAAAAGTGGGTCAATTATCTGTAGAAATCCAAGCGGAAAGATCCAAGCAATCAGCATTGCAACGGTATCTCTCATAACCACATCCATTGCTGTAATAAGTATTTACCTCAGCGTTTTCTAATTCATTATCATTTTTTATTTCAGTCATAGTATTCACCTCCCTCCTGTATCCTGAAATCTTTGCCGCGCCTAACCATCGCAAGTGATCCAGCAGGTCTGGAACGGGCAATCTTCCTCACAGGCGACCTTAGATTTACCACAGTCATCATTAGCCGCGTAGGAATTGACTTCAGCAGATGTAAGTTCCATTTTCTCGTCTTCCTTCATTTCATTCACCTCCTTTCACTGCTCACATTGATTAAAACTACTATTCTTCGCAGGAGATCCAACAACCGCCCAACAAACAGTCTTCCTCGCAACCAACCTTAGGCTTTCCACAGTCGTTTGTTACATAGATATTTACTTCTGCAGACGACAACTCTTCTTTCTCATCGTTTTTCATTTTTATCACCTAACTTTATAAGGAATTTATTTGCAAACTGCGTCACTTACGTTTGTTTTTTAAATCTATGTCGAGTAAGACTTTAAGTAACCGCAGTTAACGCAAATTCTATAATATCTAACGACGATCATATAAATATCTTGAATTTTATGTCATTAGTTTACATCTGGTTCAATAAAATTTACCGAATTATGTAAAAAATGCAGAAATGTTTGACTCATCATGCTGTAATAAATATTTTTTGAATTTTGACATTTATGTGACATTTGGGATTTATACTATAAATTAATTAAGGGAGGTTGAAAAATGCTTCAAAACAATAACGGTGATGTTATAAAATGCCTTGCTAAAAAAGGCTTAGGCGCAGACAAAAAGAGAAACTGTTTAGTCATGATAATCATTGCTTCGGTGTCCTGTCTGATGATGTCCCTCTCTATGGCAACAACCGGAAAAACTCAAGCACAAAAAAACGACGCTAAAAATTCCGCACAGGTTGTATTTTATAAAGTTAGTGAAGATATAGTCGATCAGTTGCGGAACGAACCGGATATTGACTGGATAGGAGAAAATCTAATCATTGCCTCCCATATAAAGAACAATGATACCACGCTGCAAATCAACTATGTAAGTCCGGATTTATACAAGAAAGGAATCATAAAATCCCAAAGACTGGAATTTGAGGGCACCTCTCCAATAAAGCAAAACGAAATCGTAGTGATGTCCTCATTTCTCAGCCATATCGGAAGCACCGCAAAAATAGGTGATACCGTGCCCCTTGACTTGGGTGACGGAGTCAAACGAGAATATAGAATTACTGGGCTGTTGTCAACGGATCTTGATACGGAAAACCGTTATGTTGTTGATGTTTCAAAAGCGTGCGCAAAAATGCTTATGGGTAATAGCACCCTAACGGTAAATGCAAATATTTGGCTGAGAAATCCCGAATCAATTTCACAGGGTAAAGCTGAACTCATAGCGAACAAGTGGGCTAAAAAATACTCCATTCCAAAATCGAATGTTACAGTACGGAGCACTTATTTTAATGTTATGAATAATAGGTTCGGTTTTGTCGATTTAGCTGGAACGGGATTTGTTTTTGTCCTCCTTTTAGGGGCGGGACTTGTTATATATACAATTTTTTATATCTCCGTATCCGGTAAAACAAAAGAGTATGGGATGCTTCGCACAATCGGAATGACAAAAAAGCAGATCAAAAAATTAGTGAGCTTGGAAGGACGGTATCTTTCTGCAATCGGAATTCTTCCCGGATTGGTGATCGGTTGTATCATTGGATTTTTTATTGCACCGGATGGCTGGCGCCTTTTTGCCACTTTGATTTCAGCAGCGGCCATCAGCATCCTAACATTTATTACAGTTGCTGTATCTGTGCGCGTTCCCGCAAAGATGGCATCTCAGGTTTCCCCCATAGAGGCAACGCGCTATCTCGAATGGAGCGGCGGGGAAAAATCCAGTCAGAAATTGCATAGAAGCTTAACGCCCGCTCGTCTAGCTCTTATGAATTTTTCGAGGAACAAGAAAAAATCGATCCTCACGGTTGTTTCCCTCGCTGTCAGTGGAATCCTTCTATTATGTGTCAGCACTTTTTCATATTCGTATAATGCGGAAGTCGACGCAAGAAATGATTTCCCTTATGGAGACTTTCAAATAACAATTAAAGATTCCGGCGATTTATCGGCAGGGAGCAATGATGAATGGAATTATTCCCGCCTAAAAATTAAAAATCCTTTAAATGCTTCGCTAAGAGAAAAGATGTTACAAATTGATGGAGTAGCCGGCATACAGGATGAAACTGCGATACATGTACAATTCACTCTACCGGATGGAACGGCTTTATCTGGTGCTATTAAAGGCTTTAATGCGAAAGATTCAGTTGCCATGCAATCAAAAGTGATAGCAGGTACTCTGGACTATCAAACATTATGCGAAAAAAATGGAATCGCAATTGCAAAATGTAAAATTAAAAACTACACCCCACAGTTGGGGGATAAAATCAGTTTACAGTATTTGAAGGCCGATGGAACAACTTCCATGCAGGATTTTACCGTTATGGCCATCTTGTCTGATTATCAAAACCCGTTTGGATTGCCGATTGCACTTCCGACAGATACAATGAACACCTTGTCCGGATTTGATCACATTGATACTTACTATGTTAAAACGAGCCCGGATAAAGAAAAAAACGTACAAGCAGCTCTAAATAAAATCATTGCAGTGAATAATAATTTGGAGTTAAACACATTTAAGGAGGCAGTTGATTATAAAAAGTCATTGATGGAGCCGCAAATTGTTATCTTTTATGGACTAAGTCTGATAGTCATTATTTTTGGATTAATAAATCTTCTTAACACAACTATTACTAATTTTATTTCAAGGCAACGGGAAATTGGTATTTTGCAGGCTATTGGTTTGACAGGCAAACAGCTTAATTTCATGTTTTGGACAGAGGGAATTTGCTATACGGCGGGAGCATCTGCTTTGACTTTAATTTTTGGTACTTTGTTGGGATACGCGGGTTTTTGGATACTGCTACCAATAAAAAATTATTACCAATACCGTTTTCCAGTTATTCCAGCATTAGAATTTATTGGCATTATGCTAATTATGCAGATTGTCATTTCAGTTTTTACCGTATGTAATATGAAAAAGCAATCACTGGTGGAAAGAATTGAGCAAAGAACTTGATGCGCTTGATAATGTAAAATTTAAATCTTTTCTGACGTTTAGGAACACGGGCGGCCAATAAAGAGGCTCTAATTACGATCTAATACAACTAAAAACATAGCTGACACCATATGAAAAGCGATGCCAACTTGCGTAAATCAATAATAGCAGGAGGACTCATCTATTGTCCATTATCCAAGAGGCAGTTCAACAGCCGGTGAGCTTCATATGCGGGCAAAGCTCTTTACTGGCTACGTTCTTAAGTCGCTTGGGCTTTTTATACTTACAACGGCACATCTCACACCCTGCCCCCTCCCACACAGTAAGCAAACTGAAAATCGAAAGCAACCTTGTGCGGAAGGAACCCGATACGGAAAGAACCTGTGCCCATCCCTGCCAAAGCCCTTCGAGTTTCATGGGAATTACCTATGTCGCTTTAAAACCGTAATCAGCAGGATTATTGGTAGAGTTCAGCTTGCATTTTTTGCTCACCGCTAAAGCTTTTTTGAACTCCTGGCACGGTCGGGAGTTTTCGTACTACAAGAAAAAATCAGGACGATTTATCCATGAGGCATAAATCGTCCTGACCTTATAAGTAGAAGCTTGTAGAAAAATCACCATTCGATTGCAATCCAAGATGACCCATCAAGGCAGTCATGTTCACAAGTCACTTGGACTTTGCCACAATATTCTGAGTAGATATTGGCTTCAGCATCAGAAAGTTCAGTAGAACTCTTATCTCTCTCCTCGTTGTTCATTATAATCACCTCCTCTAATACTAATTACTCTGCGTTACATCCTATTCTTCTGTGCTCATAAATGGAGTTTGGCCAAAAAAGCAGTCGTTTACACACTCATACTTGATATCTCCACAGTCACGTATGTAGAGATTGACTTCTGCAGACGACAACTCTTCTTTCTCATCGTTTTTCATTTTTATCACCTCACTTTATAAGGAATTTATTTGCAAACTGCGTCACTTACATTTGTTTTTAACTCTATGTCGAGTAAGACTTTAAGTAACCGCAGTTAACGCACACCATTAATAATAGCGAAAAGAAGACTAATTCGCTAAGTATCCAATATATTTTTTGTCCTTAACATAATTTGTGAAATTTTCCAAATTGTTTAACATTGTTTTATTCGCATCAAAAAACAACAGATCAAAAACAAGAAGTACTTTTTGTAAATTGCAGTCACAGTCTATACCGTGATATTGGTTTGCTCCACAAAAGCCGCCACATACAAAGCGCAATTGGCATTTTTTACATGGTTCTTTTAATTTCACGTTGAATAATGATTGAGAAAATTTACTGCAATATATTTCCTTCATTCGTTTGTTTAGTTTTAAGGGATCTTCAGTAATGTTACCTATCCGTAGCTCAGGTATTTCTAATGAATGGCACGGATACATATTTCCATCAGGAAATATCACTATTGTGCTACTCAGCGCTCCACAACCTGTCTTTGCGCGTACCCGCTGAAAAAAAATATCAGCAAACTTTTGATTGTTGTAGCCTTTGTCTAAGATATACTGTGCTATTTGTTCATAAACAACCAACTTTTCTTCTGAAGACATTATTTTCATATTGCTGTCTAGGGCGCTTCCATCTGGAGATATAAAGTTTAAAAGTAAATCGGCGTTGTATTTTTCTGCTATATCTAGTACTTTTTCAAGACTATCCATATTTTGATTAAAGACAAATGATAAAGCGGAATCTATTCCATATCTTTTAAGAGTAGAAAGAATATTTTCTAACTGATCAAATTTATCTTCAAAGTGTGCAGTACTAATTTCCAGCCTAGAAACTGATTTTTCAATAGTTTGAACCACTTGTTCTGTTAAAAGAAGTCCATTTGTCTGCACAGATATATCTGATAAAGGAAAATTTTCCTTTAGGTTATTTAGAATTTGGCATAAATCTGTGTTGGTAAAAGGTTCTCCACCGCTCACGATAAATCTGTGTGGATTAACTGTTTTCAAAAATGGAATGACCTTTCTCTTTACCTGTTCTGATGTTAGTTTTTGCTTATAAACATCCGTGCTTTTAACATTGGATCTCATCGAACAAAAAGAGCACGAAAGATTGCATTCGCGAGTAATGAATAGATATACAGAATGTATTTTATTTATCCCTGTATCATAGCTTTTATGTATTGAGCGCTGCTCCTTTAGTATCTTTGAAATAGGATTGTTATTATTATTTAAATCACATTTTTTATAATATTCCGAATTAACAGAGAAACAAACCTTTGCTGTAGGATCTGTAATGATTATGCGATTTCCAAGTTCAAATGTTTGTACATTATTATCATGAAACATGCTTTTTCATTACCTCTCCAAAATATTTTTTGAACAACTGATTCTGTGCTGGACTTATGTTATTCTTTATCATTGAGAAAAGATATTTTGTAAGTGTACATTCAATAAATACTGGTTTAAAAAAGTCTCGATTTATATTGTAATTATTCATAATACAGCCTGAAGCCTTACAATGATCTTTCCACAAACATTCCAAACATTCAGAATTTTCGCTTTTATGTAGTCCTACAAAATTCCGTATTTTAGGAGCATTCAACCCTGTTTGCGTTGTCCCAATTTTTACTCTTTTATCAATCTCGGTGCACGGGTAAATATCGCCTTCTACAGTTACATAACAAGTTCGCAATCCCGCTTTGCAAGAGTAAAAAGGAACAGGTGTGTAAAGTTCGCGTATCAGATCTTCAATCATTTTCCAGTAAAACTGCTCTTTCTTGCTTTTCAACTCTTTATAAAAACAGAAAGCATCTTTTAGTTGATTCTCTAATATTTCTATTGATATATCATCCCAATATGAAAAAGCATCTGTTCCACTTTCAACAAATGAAAATCCAAGTTTCCGCAGATTTTTGAAACCATCAAAAAAGAATCTGCAATTATTTGGAGTAATAACTTGCGCGACATGGCATAGCATCCCAGTCTCTTTTTCATATTGTTTGACTAATGGAAGTTTGGATATAATGGTATCATAACTATTTCGTCCATCATAATATTTGCGATTTAGATCATGAGCTTTTTCTGTTCCGTCTATACTAATTTTCAAACTAAAACGATTTTTGATCAAAAATCGCATAATACTCTCAGTTAAGAGGGTGTTGGTCGTAGTGCTAAAAGAGGGTGTAAGATTATTGATTTCACAATTTTTTTTCACGTAACCAACGTAATACACCATATCTTCGAAAGCCAAAAGAGGTTCACCACCAATAAAATAGACTTCTAGCTTTTTATCATTTTGTTTTGTTGCCTCATGGACAGCAATGTTGATTGCTTTTTCCGCTACCTCCCGCACTATCACTTTATTTTTTTTCTCTCCCAAATAGCAATAAGAGCAATGCAAATTACAGGCATTAATAATTTCGAGAGACAAAATATACATATTACTTTACCTTCCTAACTTTTAGTCCTAACATAGTTTCTATCTAATTAAGATTTAATTCTAATTCTCAATTTATCTATAGCGTATTTTATACTTATTTTTTTGTAATTCGACTATTTATGTAAAAAAAACAAAAATGTTTGATTAAATGGTAAAAACAGAATTGAGAATTATAGCTATTTACCTAGTTGTCTTTTCTGCATCAATCTTGTTAGATTGGGGACTAAATGTTGGTTCCTCATGAACCAAGGGAAGGTTCACCGGATAGGAAAATATTTCCTATCCGGTGGTTTCTAAGATTATTTGACATAACTTCGGCGGATTCGCTGTTTGGAGCAAATCCGCCGAAATTGTATGCTGACAGTTATCCATTATAATGAATTCTCTTTTTTTGCCATAATTCTTCTAAAACTAAACTAGACTTTAGATGATAGCTACGATGACAAGCGGGGTTTTGTAATCTGCAATGAAATTAGTAGGCCTGTGGAAACGCACACCATGCAGGATGTTTTTAAACGCCTTCTGAAAGCTGCTGGTGAGGCAAATGCCAATTTTCACGCACTGCGCCATACATTTGCTACCAGGGCAATGGAAATAGGCCATGCAGACGTAAGCACAACGTTGAACCGATATGCTCATTCTTTCGACTAGCAAAAGCGGAAAGCAATGGCAATTATGGCGGGGATCTATAGGCAAAGAGATTTTTCAGTTTTTAACAAAGCCTAAAAGTTTTACCGTCAAAATCGGCTGCCACATTTTTTGGCTCTATAATAAATGTTGGGGTGCAGAGAATAGAGCTTTGAAAAAAG
>CALLZZ010000375.1 GCA_937858235.1 uncultured Clostridia bacterium | reverse complement strand
TCGGCTGGATAGGCATGGGAATCATGTTCCCACCAGAACGCTTCCTGCGTTTCGACGACCAACCGGAAGAGCACCGGGTCGTGCTGGAATGCAAAAAAGGAGTTCCCGTAACTTATCAAATCCGAGGTGATTGGTTACGCGGTCATCAATTCCCCTGCTGCCCTTCGGCACAAGATTGGTTTGATATATTAAAAAATAACAGCGATCAAAAAAAGTAGAAATCAATAAAATAATTCACAATGAAAAAAATCTTTTTAAATCCACACCCTAAATTTCTAGGTAATCAAAATTTTTCATCTGCTTGAGTAATGTTTTGGTTGACTTATTGATTTCGGCCGTAACAAACTCATCGGAAGGATTATATTCTTGACCAATCGAGTAGAGGCTGTCTCAAAATAGAGGCAGTCTTCCCTTTCTGGTATAAGCCCACTCATATGCCTTGTATCTGTTGATACCCTGCTTAACGAGATTAGCCCACTTGGTACTGATACGTTTCCATTGTTTCCATATTACCATGCGTAGCCTTCGACGCAACCAGGCATCCGTTGTTATTAGTAACGTTTTAATGTCCGCCAGTTTGAAGTACTGCACCCAATCCTTTATATATTGGTTTAGTGCTATCTTTCTGCGCTCATTCACCCATCCATTGCTTCGGGATGTAAGCTCTCCAATTCTGGCTCTCATCTTTTCCACACTTTTGGGGTGAACCCTCAGCCTGCATTCTCCATTGTATCGGTAAAAGCTATAGCCAAGGAACTTGATATTCCTGATGCAGGCAACTTTCGTTTTGTCCCGATTGACTTTCAAAAAGAGCCTCTTCTCGATGAACGAGATGATGCTCTCCATCGTTCTTTCGGCATTATGCAGCCTCATCCCGACGGGTATGCCTGATATGATTCGTGTTCCTCGGGGCGGAACTTTGCCTGGGACTTCCTTCAGATTCAACCTCATGATGGACATCCTTGTCTTCGGTTAATGGTTGGCGATCACAAACCCCCATAGTGGACTTTCACCACCAAGCCAAGTGACATGCTCGGCACACAAAAAAGAGGCTGTCGATCTTTTGTAGTGACCCCAAAAAGTTGGACAAAATACTTTTGGGGTCACTACATTTTGAGACAACCCCTACAGTTTATTTTTAGTCTATTGAATGTTGTTATGGTTTGGTTGTGCTGCTTTTGTACTTCTGAAAGTTCGTTGTTTAAGCGGTAGAGGTGCTGTATCTGGTCTATCTCTTTTTGGCATTGCGCGGAATAATCGGGCAGCTTGGGATTGATAAAATCAACGCTGGATTGTTCGTATCTGATTTTTTTTGTGGTGAGAAACATATTTTTTTGGTGTAGTCCGCCATTGTATCTACCTTGTTTTCACCTCCTTGAATGAGAAATAGCGTTCTTCGCATTCGGCGTTTGTATATTGCATTGGCGGCTTGTGTTTAGAATGGCGGTAATACCAATGCTCCAAGTCTTCGCGTTTGCTTTCGATAGCGGTAAGCGAAAACCTCCTGTGATTGTGCGTAAGGCAGTGCAAACACTTTATCTATCAACGTTTGGCAAATAAGCGGTATTGTCGGCAATATTATCTTCCTGCAAAATATCAAATAAAGCATTGTCGGACTGTTCTTTGGAAATTACCGAGTGTTCAGGGAATTGAACGGTAGCGGTTATTCGAAAATTGTTTAACTTCATTTCTATGTGAGAAGATTATTGATTAATCTTGCATCATTTTCTTACGGAGGACATCCTTGAGGTTTTCCTTCGGAGAAAGTCCTAGTTTTGTCCGTATGTGGGAACGCTGGCTGGATATATTAGTTTCTGTTTTATTCAGTTTATAGCATATTTCCAGCAGTTTACACCCTTTCAGTATCAAATCGCATATCTCAATTTCCGAACGAGTGAGTTCGGGGAGCTTTTCGCTCAGTCGCGTGTAGTCTATCTGCTCCTGTTCCATCAGGTAACGCACCTTTTTCCTAATATTTTTCTCCGCTTTCTCGCCCACAAGTTCCAGTACTTCACTAATCTGTTGTTTGCTCATAGTTTTTTCCTTCGCCAAAGACATCAATGCGTCCAATTGCTTTTTGTTAAGTTTCAATTGTTCCGAAATCTCTTCATTTTCGGTTTTCAACTCTAAATTTACTTTGGTTACCTGTTCAGTCATTCGCCCTATGAAATACGTAAGGAAAGCTACCAAGATGAATATTGTCAAGAATACGGGTATCAGCGTAAGCAGGAGATCGCTTTGAGCCAGTTTTGCAGATGCCACATAAGAACCTATTGAACAGGCAAATATTACCAGATTCAGATTGCGTATCTGCGACAAATGTGCCACAAAGAAGCATAATAGCAGCAATGTCATATTGATAAGAATGAAACTGTGAGCCAGCGGAGCACTCAGGGGCGCGTAGGCCAAATGTATCATTTTAATGGTTACATCTGCCTGAATCAGAAGAATATTACAGAAAAGAGCCTGTTTTAATGTAACAACCTTTTTCCAATAAAGTACCAACAAAACTGTTGGTAAAATAATAAAAAAGAGATTACTCGCATAGAAAAAGCCATCTTTGTTCACACTTTCAGACAAAAGTAACACATACGCGCTGATAAACATAATACCGAACTCACAGACAATAAAGACGGCTATCTGCTGTCTTTCAATGAGTGAATTTTCATCTAATATTCCGAAAGGACGAAGAATAAAACGCTCTATTTTTTCAGCCTTCATAATAAAAAGGAATTTTGAAACAAAGTTAATTAAAAGTATGGTGAAAAATACAGTTTCAAGGTATTTCAAGGTATAAAAACAATTTTTTTCAGCCTTTTTCAAGGTGCGTATTTTGTTTAGCCCCATAAGAATGAATTAATTTTACAAAAAAAATTAAAACTCCGTTCCATACATAGTTAAATTAAATAATAATATATAGTTTATCAATGAAGAAAACAATAGTATCGACCTTTATTCTTCTTGTTGCATCGTTTGGCTTAGCCCAGGCACAAGAAACGAAAGAACAGGTTACTTTCCGCTTTGTGGCGGGAAACGACATGCTCTTCTCTCCGTGGAACGGTAACGGGGAGAATCTTGCCCGGCTCACGGAGTTTATCACTACGCATAAGGAGACCTTTGTTTTGGGTGAAGGGGCAATCTACGTGAACGGCTACTGTGCCACTACAGGCAATACTGCTCAACGATTGCAACGCGCCAAAACCATGAGTAACCGTGTAAAGAGCGAACTGATTACGTGTTGCGGTCTCACGGAGCAACACTTTATTACGCAAAACGTCGCTACCGCTTACGAGGGGCAAAAAAATATTGTCGTGGTAACCGTTACCATTCCTGCACAACAAGCGGAATCCAAGACTGAAAAGCCGGAAGTATTGCCACCAGAACAGCCCAAACAAGAGCTGCAAGAGCTACCAATGGAACAAGCAAAACAAGAGCCGGAGCCACAACCGGAGCCGGCAGTGGCGTTTTCGCCTGCTTCAGCGACAACCACACGCACCGTCTTTAACCTGCGCACCAACCTCTTGTATTGGGCGGCTGCCACACCCAATATCGGTTTACAATGGCGTATCACTCCTTCCTACGGAATTAAAATTGATGGGGGTTACAGCAAATGGGAATATAATGGTGAGAATAAAATTCAGAAACTGTGGTTTATCAACCCTGAGGTGCGTCGGTTTATGCTCGAAAACAAACGCTTCTATATGGGTTTGGGAGCTACACTGGGCGAATACAATCTGAAACTCGGCAGTACAGGCTATCAGGGAAGCGTATATGGAGGCGCACTCACGGTAGGATACCAATTGTCTATGGGCAGACATTTCTCATGTGATTTCAATATAGGTCTGGGTGCGGCACATTTAACCTATGACACGTTCGGAGTAATTGACGGCGTGCGTGTTTTCAAGGCAAAAAAAGTCAGTAAAACAATTTTTGGTCCTACTCAAATCGGGGTTAGTCTTATATGGCATATCAGTCATCCATCTCTAAAAAGGCAAGCATTATGATACGGAATAAAAAAATAACGACGAGTGTATTCATTGCTCTTTTGCTATTTTTCTCCTGCGTAAAAGAGGAAATTTACGATACCGCCCATCCCGATAAGGGGCAGATAACCCTCGTTACCGACTGGAGCAAAAAAGGGGAGGGTATTGCTGCCCCAGAGAGTTATACCGCGCAAATTGGCGATTATGCAGTCGTTTTGAAAGGAGATCATAGCGCACTACCCCACCTTTTTACTCCGGAAACATACCGAATGCTGGTATATAATCCGGCGGAGAAGATAAGTGTGAAAGATGAAACCGCCACAGTTGAAACCACTACAAACGGTTATATGGAATCGCTTCCGGGGTGGTTCTTTTCCCATGCGGGCGAGGTAACCGTGGAGAAAGACCGCGATTACACCTTTACCGCTACCATGCAGCAACAGGTGCGCGAGCTGAACCTGTGGATAGAACCCACAGGTGGCACAGTAAACAAGGTGGGATCGGTTACGGCGGAACTCTCGGGCGGGGCGCAGCAACTAAACCTACGGGACGGAACGTTGCGCGTTGAGAAAAACATCAGCCTCACCTTTGCCAAACAGCCCGACGGCAAATACAAGGCAACGGCCCGATTGCTCGGATTTGTTTCCGCCATGCCCAAACTTACCGTTAAAATTGCGTTTGCAGGAGGCTCTCCCTCAGAAATCACGCAAGATTACGACCTTGGCAATCAGCTAAAAACATTCAACGTGGAGAAAAACAAACCGTTTTCGTTGGGTGCCCAACTAATGGAAATGCCCACCGCAGCCGGATTTATAATAACCCTTACCGATTGGAAAACCGTAAAAGAGGGCAATGGAATCGCTGACTAACAAACTCATCCACCGAACTTAATTTAATTAATAATATACAATAATGAAGAAGTACTTTTTTTTAGCAACAGTAGTCATAGCCTCTTTATCGGCTTGCAACGAAGAAGAGATTAATAATCAGGTAGATAACCAACAAGCAGTACATTTTACCACTGCAATAGCCAATAAAGCAGCCACCCGTGCCGCAGGCACGCAGTGGACGGCAGGCGACAAGATAGGTATCCGTATGTTTGATGCCGCATCAGCTACCGTAAACAATTACGACAATGTGCCTTACACCATCGATGCCGCCGGCATTATCACGCCCGCTGACGCGGATATGTATTATCCGCTTGACGGTTCTAATGTAGGCTTCTTGGCATACTACCCTTACAAGCAGGGAATTACCGATACATATTCGTTAAATATTGCAGACCAAAGCACGCCTGAAGCCATAGATTTGCTGCATGCAAAAACAACCGTAGATTACAATAAACGTTCAACAGCGGTACCCCTTACTTTCAGCCACAAACTGAGTAAATTCGTTATCAAAACCCAAAAAGGAGCAGGCATTACCTCGCTTGCAGGAATGACGGTTACCACCAAATGCAGGACTACCGCATCATTCAACCTCAAAAGCGGCTCGCTGGACAATTATGACAATCTTGCAGCCATCAATTTCAGGACAATAAAAGAAGGAGAACACTATGAAGCCATTATTCTTCCGGTAGCCTCCGCATCCGCAGAAAATTCCATGACGGTACGCTTTGTCATCGGAACAGATGAATATGTATGGAAAGTACCCACAAGCGCCGCATTCACCGCGGGTAGCATCCACGAATGGGAGATTACCGTTAGCCGCACCGCCGTTACGGGCATACAGGGAACTATAGCTCCGTGGAGTACCGGACCTGGCGGCAGCGGAACTGCATTGTAAGAGAATTCTTAAAAAACTACGATATGAAGATACACAAAATACAGACGTTGTGCGTTGTCAATGTTGTAGAGACGCAATTAATTGCGTCTCTACTGATGCTGGCAGCCGTATCCTGCAGCAAGGAGAAGGAAATCCTGCCGGATACCGCGGCGGCGGTGCGATTTTCCGTTGCCATTGCGGGTAATAATGCCACCACCCGCGCCGCAGGCACGCAATGGACGGCGGGCGACAAGATTGGCATACACATGACCGACGGCATGGTGGTAACAGCATACCAAAATATGCCTTACACCGCCGATGCCAACGGCAACTTTACCGCCACGGCGGGCGATATGTACTACCCTGCAAACGGCTCTATGGTGGGCTTTACGGCTTACTATCCCTACAACACCGCGTTGCAGAACGGTAGTTTTGCCGTAGATCTCACCGACCAAAGCAATCCCGAAACCATCGACCTGCTCTATGCCTCTACCATGGCGCAGCATAGCAAGCTTAGCACAGGGAGCGTAACCCTGCCGTTCCGCCACGTGATGAGCAAATTGGTACTGAAAACCGTAGCGGGAGCGGGATTTACCGCCACCGATCTCGCGGGAATGAGCGTGTCGATAACGGGGCTGAACAGCGCCGCTACGTTCAATACCGTTTCGGGCGAACTGACCGACAGGGCAATGCATACCCCCATTGTGCCCTACATCGAAATGGACGGCTCGCACTATGAAGCCATTGTACTGCCCGCCGCCATTGCCGCGCAAAGCATGAAGGTAACGTTTACCGTGAATGGCAATCATTACGTGTGGTATGCTCCTGCGCTGTCGCTTGCCCCCGCCACGCTCCACGAGTGGACAATCACCATCAGCCACACCGGTATTACCGCCACGGCAACCAACATTGCCCCGTGGGACACCACCAGCCCTATTGTGAATGACGACACAAGACCTGTTTACAAGATAGGCGACTACTACCCCGACCCTGCCAACTCCGCCACCGCCATAGGCGTGGTGTTCAGCATAAGCAACGGCAGCAAAAACGGCAAGATCGTGAGCTTGGATGAGGGGCAAAATCTGCAATGGAGTACAGAATCCTGTGTTACCGGTGCAATATCTGACTTTGACGGAGAGGCGAATACCAATGCCATTAAGGAGTATAAGCAGAACAACCCGACAAGCACCGTTACCTTCCCCGCCTTTGCATGGTGCATCAACAAAGGCGCGAGGTGGTATCTGCCGTCAAAAAATGAGTTAGTTGAGCTTTATGGTAAAAAACAGGCAGTAAACAATGCCTTAGCTGGCATTGCCGGAGCAACGCAGTTGTACAGTGGTTGGTACAGGTCATCGACGGAATACGCCCCCTACAGTAATCTTGCGTGGTTAATCTATTTCAGTAATGGCAATATAGACTATGATTACAAGCTCGCTTTTATTAATGTTCGTGCGGTGTCTAAGTTTTAGCAATTAATGATTACAGAAGAAATCGTTTAAAAACAACCGATTATGCGAATGAAAGAAATATTTAAAAATGTAGAGGCGTTGCATGTTGTAGAGACGCAATTACTTGCGTCTCTACGAACGGCATCTCTACTGGTGTTACTGCTGGCAGCAGTATCCTGCACCAAGGATACCGATATAGCCATTGCCCCTAACACCGACACAACGCAGCCCATCTGTTTCGAGATAGGTTTTGCGTGGCAAGGGGCGGGCGGAATGCAAACCCGCGCCGCTACCGACAAGGATTTCCGCACCACGTGGGAAGACGGCGATGCCATCGGCATTTTTGCCGTGAAGTATAAAAAAGGTGAAACAGCTACCCTTGCGGCTTCGGGCAACTACATCCAAAATGTGAAGCTCACTTACAGTAATGCGACAGGCACGTGGACACCCGCCACGCCGCTCTATTTTCCGGCAGAAGAAAACATGCAGCTCGATTTTTATGCCTACTATCCTTATATGGATTTGACTGAAATAAATCCCCCTACTCAAATGGCATTTGGCGTGCAGACCGACCAGAGCGGCAACGGTTTTAACGCTTCCGACTTGTTGTTTGCCAAGGCGCTGAACGTAAACAAGGGTAGTACGGCTTCCCTCTCTTTTAACCATCTCTTCGCGCTGGTGGAGGTGGATATTTCGGAAAGAGCCGACAACACGCCCCTCTATGTTGCCGACAAACTGAAAGTATCACTCAGTGGAGTACAAAACTACGCGATGGTTGATTTGTCTCATAATCCCGTTTATCCCATCGTCATTACCGGTATTTCGCCATCCGATATTCTGATGCACCGCATGGATATGGGCGATGCCTCTAAATACGTGTATCGTGCCATTGTGCCCGCGCAAGCTATTGTTGCCGGGCATAAGATGTTTACCTTCCGGCAAGATTTGGACGGCAACGGCAGCTATGCCGACGGCAACGAGTTTTCGCTCTCCTACACCCTTCCCGCCCAAGCCGATCTGGTACCCGGCAAAGCCCTGCGCTACAAGATAAAGACGGTGGAAACCGCCACGCCCGACCCCAACCACCTGTATGCCGTGAGCAACTACTATCCACACGTGGGGAGAGTGCAAGGCGTGGTGTTCAGCGTAACCAACGGCGGCAAAAACGGCAAGATAGTGAGCCTGGATCAATCGCCGGAAGGCCTTATATGGAGTTCAGTAGATGACAGAGATTTTGGTGCAACATCTGTCAATGACGGACAGGCGAATACCAATACCATTAAGGCGTATAAGCTGAACAATCCGGCAAGCACCGTTACCTTTCCTGCCTTTGAGTGGTGTATAGCTAAGGGAGCGCAGTGGTATCTGCCGGCAAGAGATGAGTTGAGGGAGCTTTACACCCCAAAAGCAGCGGTAAATACGGCTCTGGCGGGCATTAGCGGTACAACACAGTTAGACGATAGCGTGACCTACTGGTCATCGTCTGAATTCAATAAAAATAATTACGTGTGGAATGTCCTATTATTAGATGGTCACGGCAGTGCCTACTTGAAAAGCAGTAAATACTACGTCCGCGCCATATCCGCATTTTAACAATCGAACTATTATATAAACGTGGTATCAAAATAAAATAAATTAATTATGACACAAACAAAACAACAGTGGCGGCAGCCGACAAAAATCTGGTAGCGGTTGAATTGTACGACCTCTCCATCTCCGCACACAAAGAAGACCGTTTCGGACGGGTAGTAACCGGAAAATCGCTCAACGAGGACGATTTGATTAAAATTGCCGTGCGGCGGCGCACCGACATCAGCCCCGCCGTCTTCCGCGCGGTGCTGGACATCTTATTTATACTTTCCTCCAATTCCTTCAAATGCAGATAATATTAATATATCGCTTAAAGGGGATGATTTTAACTGGAAAGGAGTTGTAGTAAAAAACACAATAGAAAAATTTATTTAATTTCTATGACCGGATTTTTGAGTTTATCGGCATAAAAACCTCCGTACTCACGGATATGCCTCTCAATAAATAAACTAAAAGTATCGGACGCTGACGCTCGATAATGTTGTAATCTTCAATGAGTCTTTTCAATTGCCCGCCAATGCTCTTGTTTCCTAAAGCCGATTCAATTTCGGGTTGAGTATTGATTCCACCTGAAATCGCACTTAAAATAGAAAAATATGTGGCATAATTTTTACCAAATTCTTCTATCAATAAATTCTTTCCTTCATCCATAAATGAAGAGTTTTCCGGAACCATGAATTCTATCATTTTACTGATGCTCAAGCTTTTTCAATAACGAAACATGATGAATGGAACAGGGTATGGAGCGCAGTAACACGAATGGAAAGCAAGCACGATTTACATAAAGTGAAATGTCCTACCCTGTTGATGATAGGAGATCATGATACGATGACGAATTATCAGCAACCCTACATACAGGAAAATATTCCTCATTCCGAACTCAAAGTTATTCCCAATGCGCATCATGGAACCAATCTGGATAATCCCGATAAGGTTAATGAATTGATTAGGGAATTCTTACAAAAAATAATGTCTAAATATTGATGTTTAAAGGAATGTCAAAAAGGGAATCTTTTTGAATGCTATTTGAAAGGCCGTATCAGATAACGCGGCAATGAAAAAACAATCAGTGTAATAATTCGTTTTTATATAACAATCCTAAAACAATAACAATGAAGAAAAAACTATCATCCCTACTATTGCTTGCGATGGCACTGTCCGCTATCAGCTGTTCGCAACGCAAACCGGCTTCTGAAAAATCTACAGAAGCAACTGATTCTATTCAAAAAACAGATGTTTCACAGACGGTTACAGAAAAAGATGAATTAAGGAAATACGTTTTAACCCTGCCGTCGCTTCAAAATGAATCACAGTATAAAGTAGAAATTATACCTTCGGTATGGATGGAGGTTGACGATTGCAACGGCTACGGATTGCAGGGTAAATTTGAAAAGTCGGTTGACTTGGAAACAGGATTGACAAACTTGATCTTTAAGTCGGATGGAGAAGTATTTCAAACCGCGATGGGTTGTCCTACCGACAGCATGCACTATGAATATGTGACCGGACCAACCACATTGATGGATTACGATAGCTCTAAACCAATAAACGTTGAGGTTCCAGCTGGCAAGAATATCGAAATACTGCATACCGTTTGGAAAGTATCCGAGATGATCCCGGTAGCCCAAAGTACGGAAGAGATTTTGAAAGATTTTCCTGAATATCAAAAGAAATTATATGGTTCCACCTACGAGGGTTACATGATTAAACTAACCAACATAGCTGAGGACTCAAAAATTGAACTTATCCCCGGAATAACCAAAGCGGTAGATTGTAACGAACATTGGATTACCAACCAAGGTTCCGGCAGCGGGGGTATGGTTGAAGTTCCTTATACCTTCTATTTTTACGAGTCCGACGGCAAAATATCATCCACGCGCATGGCTTGCCCTGACGGAAAGTTAACTAAAAAATTCATTCACAGTATGAATCCAATGACTGTCCCCTTCAAAAAATCGGAACCCATCGTTATATTTATCTCCAAAGGATTGGAACTTCGTTATCGCATATGGGATAAAACGGAAACGAATAAGAAATAATTGCTTTACAAGTAAACCTCCGATTATAAATCAAAAGCATACCCGTAGTGCATTTGTAAAATAGTAATAAAAAGTTGTTCATATCGGGTAATATCCGTACATTTATTTGACTGACAATCAATTAAACATCTTGAACAACTTCCTGTCAAAGTTCGAGAAAAATCTCGAGATATTAAAGCAATTTGAAACAAAAAGTAACTTTTTAAATCAAATTCGTCAGCCTCGTTTAAGCGATCTTGAATTAATCGCTGTTGATTTAACGGCAGAGTCTTTTGGAATTGATTTTGAACCTCACTTATTTAGAGAACTGCCTGAGGCAATTAGTTCAAAAATTGAACGTAGTGTTTACAATCGTAGAAGACGTAAACTGTTTTTTGTCAAAGAGCGAATCCGGAAGGCGTTGTCGGAGAAACTAATCGGCTCTGAAAATTATTTCATTGTTGACAGCATGCCTTTGGAAGTTTGTAAATTGTCACGCTCGTCAAGAGTAAAGATTTGCAAAGAAGATTACCTTACGAGTCCCTCCAAAGGATATCGTGCCAGTCAAAAGATGAATTTCTATGGATACAAGTTACATGCTGTATGCAGTTCAAGCGGAGTGTTTTGTGATTCTGAACTTACCTCGGCAGCTGTTCACGGCATCCATTATTTGAAAAATATAAAAAACAATTTTTCGTCTTGCGTTTTACTGGAAGATAAAGCTTATTTAAGTGATGATTATCAGTTGGATTTATTCACATCGAATAATATCTATCAGATTGGAAGTCCCTATGGAGAGTAAAACAGCGAAATTATATAAAACAGCCTTATCTGTTAAGCAAAACAAGATACCGTACAGAGGATCAAGCACAGTACAATCAGTTTTTTTGTAATTGTTTTCATTGTTATTTTTTTTAATTAAAGAGTTGTAATACAAAATTACGGTGGTACCTGCAAGGGTTCATTGACTTTGGTTAAGAACTGATTAGCGAAAACACAAGCCTGCTACAGAAATGCGTTGCATTGATGGAAAATTCAGTACATTTGCTGCGTAAACAAGGCGTTATGGGTAATTGTATGACGACCGCAAACAAAACGATACTAACAATAACAAGAAGATGATTTTACTGAATATAGTATGGCCTGCCGTTTACGTTTATGACGAAATTTGGCGATTTTGGTTTTTAGTATTTGCGACAATTGTAATTGAGACATTCACAATTATGGCAATGCTGAAATATTCATTCAAAAAATCCTTTTTAGCATCAATAATAGGTAATTTAGTTTCTGGACTTGTTGGGACTTTTGTAATGATGTGGGCAA
>CALLZZ010000374.1 GCA_937858235.1 uncultured Clostridia bacterium | reverse complement strand
TGATGCACTGGTTCCCCAAGCACGGGAAATCTATGGACACCTTCCGTGCGGAGGTTAAAGCTGGGTTGACGGCAGCGGAAACGACCGCTGAATCTGACACGCCGAAGAAATACTACCGTATTCAACTTGGCGCGTTTTCTGTCAAGTCGAATGCCGATGCTATGCTCAAAAAGATCAAGGCAGCTGGTTTCTCTGACGCCTTTGTTAAGTACAGCGAATAAAGAATAGTCCGTTTCCCGCCACAAATTCATAAACCAAAGGTTAAGACGTTGATCTACAGTTACAGCCCGCCGAGGAATTTTTCTTCAGCGGGCTTCTTTTTTTCGTCAAAGCGGCCTTTTCATGTCCAGCGAGTTTTGAGGAAGGCTCCTCAGAACGGAGGACAAGGTTATGACGACCGACCAGAAAAACCAGATTCATGAAATGCGGCAGCGCGGCTGTACCTACGCGAGCATTGCGGAGATGCTGTCAATTTCGGAAAACACGATAAAGACTTACTGCCGCCGGACCCGGCTCAGTGAAGAAACCGTATCCACCGCGCCGGTCTGTAGGCAGTGCGGCAGGCCCATCAAGGTAAAGGACAAGCACAGAGCACGGCAATTCTGTTCTGACAAGTGCCGCGCGGCGTGGTGGTATGCCAACCGTGGCAGTAAGTCCCGAACAAAATACCACCTGACATGTGCGAACTGCGGTCAGTCCTTTGTGAGCATAGGGAGCAAGGCGCGAAAATATTGCTCCCACCAGTGCTATATCGCCGCACGGTTCGGAGGTGTCAGCCGTGAATGATCGTATTCTTGGCTACAAATCCGCTATGGCACAGGCGCGTCGGATGCTGTCGGAGGGTATTATCACCGAGGCTGAGTACGTCATAATTGATACAATGATGGCTGAGAAATATGGCTTATCTTCGTGTAGTTTATTCCGGGATAACGACTTGCTATATAGTAGTATCAGAGGTAATATGTCACACTACGAGGGGGTGAAAATATGCCTAAAACAATAAAAAAGGTATACTATCCACCGAAGCTGGAGCGAAAAAAGCGCGTCGCTGCCTATGCCCGCGTATCCAGCGGCAAAGACGCAATGCTGCACTCGCTCTCATCGCAGGTCACGTATTACAGTTCGCTGATACAGGAGCACGGCGATTGGGAATATGCCGGTGTATATGCTGACGAGGCGATTACCGGCACCAAGGAATGCCGTGACGAGTTTCAAAGGCTGCTTACCGACTGCCGCGCAGGGTGCATTGATCTGATACTTACCAAGTCCATTTCCCGCTTTGCTCGAAACACGATTACTCTACTGGAAACCGTGCGAGAGCTGAAAATGCTGGAAGTGGACGTTTTTTTCGAAGAACAGAGCATACACACGATGGGTGCCGAGGGGGAACTGATGATGACCATTCTGGCATCCTATGCGCAAGAAGAAAGTCTATCAGCAAGCGAAAATCAAAAATGGCGTATCAAGCGTAACTTCGAAGCTGGAAAGCCGTGGGATTGCACGATACTCGGATATCGGGCAAAGGACGGCGTTTTTGAGATAGTGCCCGAAGAAGCCGAAACGGTACGGTTGGTATTCAAATGGTATCTCCAAGGGCTCGGCAGACAGGCAATCGCCAACAGGCTCAATGAGTTGGGCGTTCCCACGCGTTTTGAAAGAACATGGCACCAAGATACCATCAGCAAGATGCTGCGAAATGAAAAATACGCTGGAGACCTGCTTTTACAGAAGACCTTCCGCACCGACCATCTAACAAAGCAAACACGGATTAACCGCGGAGAGCTTCCCATGTACCACGTTCAGGATGCCCACGAGCCTATCATCGACAGTGTGACCTTTAATGCAGTACAGCAGGAGCTTATCAGACGGGCGGACAGCGTTAAGATTAAACCCGGCACGACCACAGCCTTCACTGGCAAGATACGTTGCGGTCTCTGCGGAAAAAACTACCGCCGCAAGACCACGCCCACCTGTATTACTTGGGTCTGTTCCACTTATAACACTAAAGGCAAAAAACACTGTGCTTCTAAGCAGATACCAGAGAACACGCTCAAAGCCGTTACCGCCGATGTGCTCGGCTGCAACTCCTTTAACGAGAACATATTTGCTGAGCGCATTGCCTTTATAACCGCACTGCCGAACAACAATCTGGAGTTTATATTTACGGATGGGCATACGGAAAAAGCTACATGGCAAGACCGCTCACGTTCCGAGAGTTGGACAGCAGAAATGCGGCAGGCAGCAGCAGAGAAAATGAGGAAAAGGAGTAAAAAACCATGCCAAAATCAGTAACAACAATACCTGCCACCAAAAATCGCTTCACGGCTCTGCCGACGACTTTGGTGGCGAAGCGCAAGGTGGCTGGCTATGCCCGCGTGTCCACAGACAGCGAGGAACAGCAAACCAGCTACGAGGCACAGGTGGATTACTACACGCATTACATTCAATCCCGTGAGGATTGGGAGTTCGTCGGGGTCTATACGGATGAAGGTATCTCGGCGACAAACACCAAGCACCGCGATGGCTTCAAGCAGATGGTCAAGGACGCTCTCGCCGGTAAGATTGATCTTATCGTCACGAAATCGGTCAGCCGATTCGCCCGCAATACCGTGGACAGCCTCACTACCGTCCGGAAGCTGAAGGAGCATGGCACGGAAATCTATTTTGAAAAGGAGAACATTTTCACCTTCGACAGCAAGGGCGAGCTACTCATCACGATAATGAGTTCGTTAGCTCAGGAGGAAAGTCGGAGCATTTCGGAAAATGTAACTTGGGGGCAGCGAAAGCGCTTTGCAGACGGCAAGGTCAGTATGCCGTATAAACAGTTTCTCGGCTACGAAAAAGGAGAGAACGGTATACCTGTGATAAACGAAGAAGAAGCCGCAATTGTTCGGCTCATCTATAGGCTATTTCTTGAGGGCAAAACGCCCGCTGGCATCTGCCGATACTTAGAGCAGCAGGGCATTCCGACACCGTCCGGCAAGCAGAAATGGAGCCAAACCACAGTAAATAGCATTCTCTCAAACGAAAAGTACAAAGGCGATGCACTCCTGCAGAAGAAATTCACGACTGACTTCCTCACCAAAAAGATGAAGGTCAACGAGGGCGAGGTTCCACAGTATTATGTGGAACACAGCCATGACGCTATTATTGAGCCATTTGAATGGGACATGGTGCAGACAGAGATTGCGCGGCGCAGGTCACTCGGTAGAGCGTACAGCGGCAACAGCGTGTTCTCATCGAAGCTGGTATGCGGTGATTGCGGAGGATTCTTCGGTCAAAAAGTGTGGCACTCCAACGACCCATACCGCAAGATGGTATGGCGGTGCAATAGCAAGTTCAAGGGCGAGATGAAATGCGCAACGCCGCATCTGGACACGGAAACCATCCAGCGGAAGTTCCTGATTGCCTACAATCGCCTGATGGGAGACCGAGAAAACGTTATTTCGGACTGTGCTTCCATGCGGCGGGTGCTTTCCGACACTACAGCGCTGGACGTAGAACTGGAAAGCCTAAACGAGGAAATTACGGTTGTGGCGGAGCTGGTCAAAGCCTGTGTCAGGGAAAACGCCTCTACGGTACAATCGCAGAAAGAATACGCTAAGAAGTACAACGGGCTCCTTAGCCGCTACGAGAAAGCGACAGCACGTTTTGCTGAGGTGACCGCCGAGAAAAATCGAAAGTATGACCAAGACCGAGAGCTCCGGTTGTTCATCGAGGCACTAAAGAAACAGCCACTCGTCCTCGATGAATGGGACGAAAGGCTGTGGATTGCACTGCTCAATAAGGCTACGGTTTTCCACGACGGCAGGA
>CALLZZ010000373.1 GCA_937858235.1 uncultured Clostridia bacterium | reverse complement strand
TGTTATGTTGAATTTTCAAGGTTCAGTGACCGACCATTTGTCGGGCTAATCATAATATGTGGACAACAGCAATTGTTTGGAACAATAAGGTTACAATAGGAGATTCATGGTCGATATCTAAAGATTTGACATCGCAAGTGAAGCTTTTGACAGAATTTGATTTTGACAGCGATAAGGTTACTATATCGTATAACGGTGATCCAATTCAGAAGACTCCGGCTTGTAAAAACAATGGCGAATTACGGCCTAACATAATCACGGGCATCAAGGATATAAAATTACAGCCGACAGGCGCTATTTCAAGGGACTATTATCTGGGCATAGACAGAATAAAGGTCACAAACACCTACAGCCCGAATATAATCGGCGGTATAAGCACAACCGACTTATTGGGCAATACCGACTATTCTCTCAGCGAGCATAAATCGACAATCAAGTCGATAAACTTTGAGTTTGACGGCGGATTGCAAAACAACAGCCTTGACGGACTTGTGTCAATCAACGACGGCGCGTTTACCGATTATACCACAAGCTATGATGTCAGCACAAAGACAGGCACGATTACGTTTAATACGCTTGCGGGGGCAAATCAAACCTATAATATTGCGATAACGGGGGCAAAGACGGCTTCGGGCGCGGATTATGAGAATTTGACCGGCTCGTTTACAACAGGCGATGCGATAACCGAGGTTTCAAATCTCGAGCTTGAGAAAACGACGGGCGGAGCCACTGTCAGTGCGGACATTGTAAATACGGCGGCTGATAAGGACTATCTTATCATATATGCGGCGTATGATGACAACAGGCTTGTTAAGTGTGATTACAGAAGGGTGATGGCGGCTCAAAACAGCAATGATATCAATAAATCATGTACCTTTACCGACGCCGACGTCGCGAATCATACAAAGGTTTCGGCGTTTGTATGGAAGAGCTTTGAAAGCATGGAGCCCGTGACAAGAAGTGTGAGCAAGTAATTTCGGAATGAGGCGTGTAAACTCCGAAGGAACAAAAGCTTTCTTCGGAGTTTATCTTCAAAGTTGAACGGCACTAAATAAAACTGGAGGAATAATGTTAATGTACAAAAAAATAATTGCGTTGATGCTTACGTTGAACATGATTTCCGTTTCGGCATTCGCGGCGCAGACAGAAACCAACCTGGAAAAGGAGCTTGTTGTTATTTCGGGGAATATTGATATGTCGGCACATGTAAAGGAAGTGTCCGTAATTATCCTTAATCCCGGCAAAACCATGGCAGACCTCAACAATGGCGACATTTCGGCGGTGGCATTCGCGGCACAGGTTCCGGTGCGGACAAGCGGCACTTACAGCATCAAGGCTAAGCTGTCAGGTGCAAGCGGAGAATATTCGGTGTATGTTGATTATGAGGGAAATACCGATAATGACGCCGAGATTATAAGCTATATTACGGCGGCGGACAACAAGGCGGCGATAGAGGCGCTGTTCGGCGCAAATTCAAGCGGCGATGCGGCAGGTGTTATGAACGGCCGCTGGACGGTTCTCGGTATTTCCAATGAGTTTTATGATATGGCAAATTGCTCCGCACCCGCAAAGATTTTTTACGGATTAAAGACGAAAATGCCCGTTGCGGCGCCTACACTTGAGGACACGCAAAAGTATTTTGATATGGCTTGTGCGATTGCGGCGATATCCGAAGGAAAAATCGATGACCTTGCGGATTACTTCGAAATATTGGATTTAACCGATACGGCGGCCGCCGGCTATTACAAAAAGGGAAATTCATCCATGAAGAAGGCGGTAAAGACACGGCTGCAAAGCGCGGTGACGGCGATTCTGGGCGAGTGCGCCGAGGATGAGGCAAAGTGGAAGAATATCAAAGCCTCATTCGACGAGACATTTGCCGAGGCGGTTGTACTTGCGACGGTTGAGCATCCGGGCGGTGTCGGTGATGTAACCGATGTGATAAAGGATTTTTCGGGACAGATTGGCATAGGCACGGCGACGGACAATTCTAAGGTTTATTACGCCTTGATGTCGAGGAAATTCGATACATACGGCGCGCTTTTGAGTGCGTATAGGACTGCGGTCGGGACAGAAAATTCTTCCGATAACGACGGCAGAGGCGGCGGTGGCGGTGTTGTCAGGGGCGATAGCGCGAACGCAGTCACCCCCATTGTAGGGGACTATCGCGCCGATTCGCCCGAAAACATCGGCGCAAGGGTGAACGTTTTTAACGATATTGCCGATGTGCCATGGGCGATTGAGGCGATTGCGGATTTGACGGAAAGAGGAGTTCTGTCGGGAATGGGCGACGGAAGCTTTAAGCCCGATGACGCAGTTACGAGAGAGCAGTTCGTCAAGATGATTGTTACCGCCTTTGATATGCAGGCACGGGATAATGATATGGCGTTCAGTGATGTAAAACACGGTGACTGGTACTATGACGCGGTAAAGGCGGCCTATGAGAACGGAATCATCCGCGGACACGGCGACAGCTTCGGCGTCGGCGAAGGGCTTACCCGCGAGGATATGGCGGTCATAATCTGTAACACGCTGAAGAAGCTCGGCATTTCCGGAGAGGAGACGGCAAAGCCCGAATTTATTGACAGCGCCGAGATTTCCGACTATGCCAAGGAGAGCGTGGAATATCTTAAGAATACCGGGGTGCTGAAGGGCAACGGAAATAATGACTTTAACCCAAAGAATGTGACCACAAGAGCAGAGGCGTCGGTTGTTATATTTTCTTTGCTGAATAACAACCGATGAATATTTCAAATAATTATGGAGGAAGCCAATGAACATGAAAAGATTACTTGCTTTTATCACGATGCTTGCCGTCGTCCTGCCGGGCGCGGTTTTTGCAGAGGCACCCGAGAACGCGGCAGACTCTGCGGCGGTCGAATATTCTTCAAATGTTAAAGAAGCGGTTGCACTTATGGAGTACCTCGATGTTTTGAAGACGGATAATGATGACGACAATCAAGTCAGCCGTGCGGATTTCGCAGTGTACACGGCAAGGCTTATGAAAATTGATGAGTATGCAAAGACGAGTGAGGACAGGGCATATTATTATGATGTGCCGTCCTCGCATTGGGCGGCGGCGAGTGTAAATAATCTGACGGAACTCGGTGTATTGAATGTTGACAGCGAAAAAATGTTCCGCCCCGATGATATCATCACATTGGAAGAGGCAACCAAGATGATGCTTGCAGTTTTGGGGTACAGAGGCTATGCCGAGACCCGCGGGGGATATCCTGCGGGATATATGACGGTGGCAAGGCAGCTGCGTCTGCACGAGGGCATGTCCGACAGCGAAAATCTCACAAAAATTTATGCGATTGTGCTTTTGGCAAACGCGGCAAACACCGTCGTGATGAATATGCTGCCCTATAAGGGGGAGAGCCTGTATAAAAAATCGGGTAAATCGTTCCTTAACATATACCGTGGTATGTATGCGGCAGAGGGACGGCTGGAAACCGTCAACGAAACCTCGATTTACCCCGACGGGGCGCTTGACGACGCCGTTATGATAGATGGGGTCGTATATGATTACAACGGTCATGTCGATTTTATAGGCCGTCGGGTTAAGGCATATTATACCGAGCCGACCGACGGGGATAAAACGATTGCGTTCATTTTGGATGAAACGAAGGCAGGCGATGTTTTGGAGATTTCCGCCGACAATCTTGCGGGCTTTGACGATAATTATAATCTGACGTATTATGATAAGGGCGGCAAAAAACGCACCGTGAGCATAGAGAAAAACGCGGCGGTGGTTTACAACGGAATTTGTGCGGACACCAATGTTGCAGGGCTCGTCAACGGGACGGACGAAGGAACCGTCACGGCGCTTCGCTCGTCGGGCGGGGCATACGATACACTCATTGTGTGCCACAGCGAGACCGTTGTTGTAGGGCATATTGATATTGACGCGAAGAGGTTTTACGATTCGGCAAACCCGGAAAAGGTCTATGATATATCCGACAATTATATAGCGGCGATAATCTACGGCGAGAGCGGAAATGAAATGAATCTCTCGGCGATTGGCAAGGATTCCGTGTTATCCGTATTTGAAAATCCCGAAAAGCGGATTGAGGTGTGGATAAGCAATTCTACCGTGGAAGGCGTATACATGGGCGAAGGGACTGTGGACGGAAAGAGATATATCAATATAGACGACAGCCGATACGAGGTTGACGAAAAATATTATCCGATATTCAAAAACCAGCTTGTTATGTCACAGAATATGACATTCCTGCTGAATATGTACGGAAAGGTTGCGGGCATATCGGATGCCGTGGGAAGCAACAATTATAACTTCGGTTATTATATGGTTCACGGCGTAAAGGCCGGGCTTGACAATCGGGTTATAATGAGGCTTTATACACAAAGCGAGGGAATTAAGGCATTTACGCTTGCGAAGAGGGTTGTTATAGACGGCAAATCGTACAGGAATGACAGCATCTTATCGGCGTGGGAAACCGCCCTTGCCAACTCTCAGGCAGAGCTGGACAAATTCCCGGGTAAGCCGTCGGGCGTACGGACCAGAGCGATAAGGTATAAATTGAATGAAGCGGGTGAAATTATTGATATAGACACCCCTTATCACGGCGAAAATGAATCGGACAACACACTCAGAATTACTGCCGTAAATGATGACTCGGATTATATTTGGATAGGAATTATAGGTAAGTCGATTACTTTCAATCAAAATACCGTCATGTTCAAGGTTCCGAATGAGGAATTGATTAAATCCGCGACAGACAAAATGTTTTCATCCTCTGTCGGTGTGAAATCGTTTAAGAATAAGACGGGAGTAATAGCCTATAAGACATCGGTAGAGTCGGGTGTAAGCGATCTGATTGTAAATATTGCCGAGATAACAAACACCTTCGCCACGAGCGACCATATCATGTTTGACAGCATTGTAACATCTATCGATAAGGACGGTTTTGCGGTGGATGTTCTGACGGGCTGGAAGGCCGGCGCAAAAGTGGAATATGTGATATCCTCTGATGTGGTTAATGAGCAGAATCAGTCCGTAAAAATTCAGGACGCCGATATAGAAAAGGGCGATATGCTGATATATACGCTTGATGCGTCAAATGAAGTCAGCGCGTATTGCAAGATCTATGACTGGAGAGATGAACAGACTTATCCGACGCCTACCAACAAGGTATTTACAAAGGACGGTCACGATTTTTACGGAATGCGCATGACATTTGGCTATGCGAAGCATAAGTACACGGACGGGACAATAGACATCAGCTATACAAAGGGCGGAAGCGTTGAAGAGGCATATCCCGCAAACAACATAACTATCACGGTGTTTGACAGAGAAGGCAGAAAAAACAATATTTACAAGGGCAGTATATCAGATGTGGCGGCATTTGATGATGCGGGGGCGAATTGCTCTGTCATGATTGTTTATGCCGAATATGCGGTATGGAAATCGTGTTATATCTATAAATAAAATATGATAAGTATTTCGTAAAACAATAACGGTGCGCGGAAGCTTACTTCCGCGCATTCGGTATTTTGATATTTGTTTTTCGGCGTGAAGGAGGAGCAGGGTATTGAGAGATGAATTTAAACACCCCTCTGCGCATTTCCGTGCAAAGCCGTTTTGGGCGTGGAACGGAAGCTTAGAGGAAGAGGAGATAAAAAGACAGGTCGACGTTATGAAAGCCATGGGGTTCGGCGGCTTTTTCATACATTCGCGCGTCGGCCTTGAAACCGAGTATCTCGGGGAAAAATGGTTTGATATTATCAACAGCTGTGCCGACTATGCCGAAGGGCAGGGGCTTGAGGCGTGGATTTATGACGAGGACAGATGGCCGTCCGGCTCTGCCGGCGGAAAGGCAACCGCTTTGCGCGAAAACCGTATAAAGTTTATACGGATGAATACGGGAAGGCCCGAGTGGTCGGGAAATGTTATCGCCGCCTTTTCGTGCAGGCTTGATGGCGTGTCTGTTTTCGACGTTAAACGCATATATCCCGAAGACAGCATAAAGGGAGATATCATATGGTTTGACATTGCCGAGGGTCAGCCGGATTCCAACTATAACGGAACAACATACCTTGACACCATGAAAAAATCAGCCACCGAGGAATTTATCCGCTGTACGCACGAAAAGTATGCGTCCCACTGCAAGCAGAGATTGGGAACCTCGATAAAGGGCGTCTTTACCGACGAGCCCGTGAGGGGCGAAATGATGATGAATTCGATGAGGTACGGGCTTGAGATGAGCGTGTGTGCGCCTTATACAGAGACGATTTTTGATGTTTTCCTTGATATGTGGGGGTATGACCTCAAAGATTATCTGCCGCAGTTGTTCCTTTTGGAAAACGGAAATCGGGTGTCACAGGTAAAATGGCACTATTGCGAAACGATACAGCGGCTTTTCCTCGATAATTTTGTAAAGCCGATTGCTAAATGGTGCGACGATTATAATATGAAGCTTACGGGACATATGCTGCACGAGGACTCGCTGTCGGCGCAGACGATACCGAACGGCTCTCTGATGAGGAATTATGAGCTTATGCAGTCCCCGGGGGTTGATATACTCGGCAGAAGAAATTATAACTATCATGTGGTAAAGCAGCTTTCGTCCGTCGGAAGGCAGACGGGTAAAAAGCAATTACTCTCAGAGCTTTACGGCTGCAGCGGGTGGCAGATGAGCTTTGAGGATTACAAGCATATCGGCGACTGGCAGGCTTTGCTTGGGATAAATTTAAGATGTCCGCACCTTAGCTGGTACACAATGGCGGGCGAGAACAAGCGCGACTGCCCCGGAAGTATATTCTTTCAGTCCGCATGGTATAAGGAATACCGTTATTTAGAGGATTATTACGCGCGGCTTGCAGTTTTTTCGTCGATTGGCGAGGGCTGCTGTGAAACGCTGGTGATAAATCCCGTTGAAAGCATGTGGTGCTGTATCTATAAGGGATGGGCGGAATGGCTGAATACTACGGACGATTTCTTAAAGAAAATTGATGAAAAGCATATTGAATTATGCCGCGTGCTTCTGGAAAATAATGTAGAGTTTGACTACGGCGACGAGGATATGCTGTTCAGATTGGGCAGGGTTGAGCAAGGGAGATTGTATGTGGGAAATGTGTCATACAGCAGGGTCATTATTCCTGCGATGATTACGATGAGAAGTACAACCCTGTCACTTTTAAAGGAATTTGAAGCAGGCGGGGGCAGTGTTGTATTTGCGGACGAAGCACCGTCGTATATAGACGCCCTGCCGTGCGAGGTTCCGAAGGGAAGCTCGGATATGAAGTCGATTTATGATACGCGGATTGTAACGGTTGATAATAAAAGCATATTTACCTCGGTGAAAAAGGACGAAAAGGGCGATTATTATATTATGCTTCTCAACGTTGATGCGGAAAATCCCGCCTCGGGAAGCATTACTATGCCCGAGGGCGCGACGGAACAGTGGATTCCGAAGACGGGGGCAAGCATGTATGTACCGAGGTTTGATGAGATTCAAATGCATCCCGGAGAAATGCGGCTGTACAGAGTTTCCGCGGCGGAAGAAGGGGCGGCGGTAGCGGCAGAAGCCCTGCCTGAGGTCATTGTCCCCGAAAAATTTGAATATGAAACGGATGAACCGAATGTGCTTGTTTTGGATATGGCGACATGCAAGTTTAAAGATAAGTGTTTCCGCGGGGACGTATTGAAGATTGACAGAGCTATCCGCGGCGAATGTAAGCTGCCGTACCGCGGCGGCGCAATGTATCAGCCGTGGTATATTAAAAAGAGAGGGATTAAGGATTATTTTAAGGTACGGCTTGAGTACTGCTTTGAATCGGAGATAGAAACCGATGCATTTCTTGCGGTTGAACAGCCCGAAAGATGCAAATTGACATTTAATTCGCAGCAAATCGGCAAGGAATGCGGTTGGTGGGTTGACCCGTGCTTTAAGAAGATAAAGGTGCATATACGCAAGGGGACAAATACATTGATGCTTGAGGCGATGTACTCGGATGATTTTAATGTCGAGGCGGTGTATGTTCTCGGTGAATTCGGCGTATATAATAACAGGATTGGCAAAAAGCCGAGCAAGCTAAAGCTTGGCGATATAAGGGAACAGGGATTTCCGTATTACGGGGGTAAATTAAAGTATATTTTTGACTGCGAGGTTAAGGAAAAATCATTATTGCGTCTTAAGGGTATGTACGGGGCTGCCGTTGTAAAGGTCAACGGGGCAATAGTTGCATGGCAGCCGTATGAGGCGGAGCTTGAACCGTGCAATCAAATCGAGATTGAGCTTATGCTGACCAGAAGAAATACATTCGGACCGCTGCACTGCGTTCCCGCGGTTTTGGACGGAACAGACTCCGGCTCGTTCTGTACGGAGGGGGATAAGTATTCGGAAGAACCCGTAACCATACCCTGCGGTTTTTACAGGTAAGCTTTATATCTTTAAAGGAATGTTCTGAGTGATATATTTTGTATGAAAAAGGATGTTTATTATGTTTGAACACGCGAAATGGATAGCTAGAGAGGACAGCAATGAAATAAAGCCCGCACCGCTGTTTCGGAAAACTTTTGCATTGAAAAAAGATGTGAAAAACGCTGTGCTGCGCATTTGCGGTTTGGGGCTTGCCTGCTGCTATATCAATGGAAAAAATGTGTGCGATGAGGTGCTTACTACGCCAATCAGTAAATATGACAGCCGCCTATATTATAATACCTATGACGTAACAAGTCTGCTGTCGAGTGATGTTAATACCATAGGCTGTATTTTGGGAAACGGTTGGTACTTCGTTACATATTTCCGATGGGACTACTACAAACCGGCATGGTTGCATCATCCGAAGCTGTTGCTGGAACTGAACATTACCTATGCGGATGGAACGGAGGAGAAAATCAATTCCGATACTTCATGGAAAACAGCGGACAGTGCGGTGCTATATAACGAAACAAGGCGCGGCGAGATTTTTGATGCAAGGCGATACGAAAAGGAATGGAACTTGCCGCAGTATGACGACAGCGAATGGACGAACGCTTTTATTTGCCGTAGCCCGGGCGGAATATTGCAGGAGCGGGATTTTCCTCCCATTCGGGTGACAAAGAGATTAAAAGCAAAGCGCATCAATCAAAATGTATATGATATTGGAGAGAACATTAGCGGATGGGCGCGGATTCGGGCAAAAGGAACGCGGGGGACAGAGATTACCTTGCGATACAGCGAGATTTTGCACGAAGATGGCTCCATTGCTCCCGAACGGCTCAACACTATCCTCGGCGCGGAAACGCATACCGACAAATATATCATGAGCGGCGACGGTTGGGAGGAATGGGCGCCGAGCTTTGCGTATCACGGCTTCCGGTTTGTGGAGGTAACAGGTGCACCGAAAGAATTTGAACTTGTGGGCGAAATGCTGCACACCGATGTTGCTGTTATCGGAGAATTTTCATGCAGTGATGATATGCTGAATCAAATTCACAGAGCGGCGCGGCAGTCTACACTGACCAATCTGCACGGGATATTTACCGACTGTCCGCAGCGGGAGCAAAACGGCTGGACAGGCGATATGTTGATTTCGGCGGAGCAGACACTGATGAATTATGATATGACAGCGCTGTACCGCAAAATATTGTTGGACATCAAAGACACACAGCGGCCGAGCGGGCAGATTTGCTGCATTGCGCCGACGGGCGGCTGGGGGTACAACTGGGGCAGCGGCCCTGCATGGGACAGTTTGTATATCTACTTGCCATATTATATTTATTATTACACCGGTGATATGAGCGTATTGGAGCAAATGTGGGACAGCATGGAGTTGTACATGAGATTTATGGAGAGCATGTCGGAGGATAACACAGTCTGCTTTGGACTGGGCGACTGGTGTGCGCCGGAGGGGGCAGAGCTTTGCCCTACGGTGATTACAGATACCGCGTATTTTTATATGGACAATAAAATAATGGCGCGGTGTGCTAAGCTGCTGCATCAGAATGGAACACGGTATGCACAGCGGGCAGACGAGATAAAGTCGACTTTCCGCAGGAAGTTTATTGAGGACGATTTTTATTTGGGGAATAACACTACAGCGATTTCCTGTGCAATTTATCAGGATTTATATACCGAGGAGGAAAAACCGCTGGCCGCAAAACATTTATCGGAAATTCTTGCGCAAAAGGGATATGATATTGACTGTGGAATTTTGGGAATGAAATATCTTTTCAGCGCACTTTCCGAATACGGTTTTGCGGATACGATATATAAAATGTGTGTCAATCCGGAATATCCGAGTTATGCGTACTGGATGAACAACGGCATGACAACCCTCTGCGAGAATTGGGATATGAAAGAATCCTGCAATCATCATATGTACAGCGAGATTGAACTGTGGTTTTATAAGCATATTGCAGGCATTCATATTAGTGAGGGGGCAGATGCGGTCACGATTCAGCCGTGCTTTTTGGAAGGGCTGACATGGGCAAAGGCAAAACACAGAGGAATTGAAGTGTTTTGGGATGAAACCGAAATAAAGATTAAATCAAATCTATGCGGAAAGTTAATAATCGGTAATCATGAACTGCTGTTTGACGCTGGCGAATGTAGCTTTCGGAGAGATTTTAGTGAGTGAGGTAGAGTAAAATGAAAACACAAAATATTATAACAGACGGCTACAACAAAGAAGATTACACGCATCACGGCAATATGTTCCTGACCGGCAACGGAGCGATGGGCGTGCGGGGTACGCTGTGCGAGTACCGAAAGGAGTATATGCCTGCGATTAACCTCGGCGGTGTGTATGACCAGGCGGGAGACGGTTGGCGTGAGCCGGTCAACGCCCCCAACGGGCTGTTTGCGGAGCTGAACGTGGACGGTGAAACGCTGACCTTGCCCGAAAGCAAACATTCGGCGCACAGCGTAAGTTTGAACATTTACGACGGTGTATACAATAGAGAAACCTGTTTTATAACCGCCAAAGGCGGCGTGAAGTTTACCGAGGGGCGCATGGTGTCACAGGAAAATCCAAATTTAATTTTGCAATGTTTGACGGTGCAGACAGGATATGCGGCGGAGGTTTGCGTACATACCGAAATTGACGGCGATGTGTGGGACATCAACGGCCCGCATTTGGAGCAAATGGTCTGCGAATACGAGGACGGAGCTTGCTTTGTTTCGGCGGTTACGCACGAAAAAGGAACGCATATTGCTACGCAGGAAACGGCGGAATATGAGTTTAAGGCAGCGGAAAAAATTGCGATTGGGGAAAAATCTGTTGCCCGCAATATTTGCTTTACAACCGAAGCTGGAAAGGAATACAAAATCTGCCGCAAAATACTTGTGACGGCGGGTGAAATAAAAGACATTGCCGCTCTTGACAGCTATGCGGAGGAAAAGGCTAAGCACATTGCCAAATGGCACGGGATTTGGGATACCTCTTACATAGAAATCGACGGTGACGAAGCGGCAGAAAAAGCCTTGAATTATTCTATCTATCACTTGAATTGTATTGCGCCCCGCCACAGCGAGAGTATGTCTGTTGCCGCGCGCGGGCTTTCGGGGCAGGTGTACAAGGGCGCAGTGTTTTGGGATACCGAGATGTTTATGCTGGATTATTACCTCTATACCGAGCCGAAAATTGCGCAGACATTGGTGAAATATCGCATTGACACGCTTGACGGCGCAAAGAAAAAGGCGGCGGCTTACGGCTGGGACGGCGCATTTTATGCGTGGGAGAGTCAGGAGGGTGGCTACGACGCATGTTCCGACTACAATGTGGTGGATGTGTTCACCAAACGACCCATGCGGACGTTTTTCAAGGATAAGCAGGTGCATATCTCGGCGGCGGTAGTTTACGCCTTGGATAAGTATGTCCGTATTACAGGCGATACAAGCGTTTTGGACGAGGGCGGCTATGATGTTCTGCGGGAATGTGCGAGGTTTTACCGTTCCCTGCTGCTGAAAAAGGTAGACAGCGAAGCTTATGAAATCCATGATGTTATCGGCCCCGATGAATACCACGAGCGGGTCAACAACAACGCCTACACCAACGCAATGGCGCAGTTCGTGTTCCGTGCGGCGGCAAAGTATTTGAATGGGCGGGAATATGCGGATTTGGCGGAAAAAATATATATTCCGCAAGCGAATCAAGACGGCGTTATCGAACAGTTTGACGGGTATTTTGCGTTGGAGGATTGCAGCATTGACGAGGTGCGGGGTCGTCTGCTTGACCCGAAGGAATATTGGGGCGGCGCTTACGGCGTGGCAAGCCATACACAGGTGATTAAACAGGCGGATGTGGTGGCAATGCTTGCCATGCTGCCTAATGAATTTTCGGATGCAACCAAGCGGGCAAACCTTAAATATTACGAACCACGGACAGAACACGGCTCATCTCTGTCGGCGTGTATGTATTCGCTGCTGTCCTGCAAAACGGGCGATGCGGAATTTGCCTATCCGTTCTTTTTAAAGTCGGCGGAAGCAGACTTACATGCAGGCGGCAAGGAATGGGCGGGGCTTATCTATATTGGCGGCACACACCCGGCATCAGAGGGCGGCGCGTGGATGGTGGCGGTGTTCGGCTTTGCGGGACTGGAAATCAAGGATGACGAAATCATTTGCAATCCGCATTTGCCGAAAGCGTGGAAGTCAATAAAATTCAAAATAAGCTACAAAGGCAGTGTTTACAAAATTGAGATAAACGGCAGTGAATGGAGCGTGGCAAAGCTATGATAAAGGCTGTAATATTTGATTTGGACGGTGTGCTGGTAACGACGGACGAATTGCACTATCAGGCATGGAAACAGCTTGCGGAGGAAGAAGGCATAACCGGCTTTATGCGGGAGGACAATCTGCGCCAAAGAGGCGTGAGCCGTATGGCGTCACTGGAGGTAGTGCTGGAAAAGGCAGACAGGCAATATTCGGACAAGGAAAAGGCGGCGCTTGCAGAGCGCAAAAATAATATCTACGTCGCTTCTCTTGCCAATCTGGATAAAAGTGCAGTATTGGACGGTGCGTTTGAATTTATTGCATTTTTGAAGGAGAAAAACATCGAAACCGCTGTTGGTTCGGCGAGCAAGAACACCCCGCTGATACTGGAAAAGACGGGACTTGCGGGCTTATTCGATGCAGTGAGCTGCGGACTGGATACGCAGAAGTCCAAGCCCGATCCGGAGGTGTTTCTCATTGCCGCCGACAGGCTCGGCGTGCCGTATGAAAACTGCCTTGTTATCGAGGACTCGGATGCGGGAATACAAGCGGCAAAGGCAGGCGGAATGTACGCCCTCGCCGTCGGTGCGGCGAAGGAGAATCAGCAAGCGGATTATCGTGCAGCGGACTTGGCTGATGAGGCGGTTCGTGGGATTTTTTAGGGATATAGATAGAACAATAAATTAAGAAATTGGCTTGGAGAGAAAGGAATAGGATATGATAAATTTAGACGAGCTTTTACAAAACCCATCTCTGCTATCGATTAACCGTGAACCGGAACGGACGTTTTATATACCCTATGCGGACGAGAAAGCAGCGCTTGAAGGTAAGGGTGATACGCCATATCGGCAAATGCTTGGCGGCGAGTGGGGATTTCAATATTTTCCCCGCGTGACAGACGTTGAGGAGGTGGTGTTTCAGCCTGTATATACATTCAGCGAAACGATTCCCGTGCCGTCCAACTGGCAGATGCACGGCTATGATATTCCTCATTATACCAACCTGGAATATCCGTACCCCGTTGATCCGCCGTATTTGCCGACGGACAATCCTGTGGGGGTATATTCTCGCAAATTTACGATTGATGAAGGCTGGGGCGGCAAGGAGGTTTATCTTCGCTGCGAGGGAGTCGCTCCCTGTATGCTATTATATATCAACGGGCAGGAGGCGGGCTACACACAAGGCTCGCATTTGCCGTCCGAATTTAATATTACACCGTTTTTGCAAAAGGGTGAGAATACCGTCAGTATTTTAGTTGCAAAGTGGTGTGACGGCAGCTATTTGGAGGATCAGGACTTCTATCGTCTAAGCGGCATATTTCGGGATATTTATCTGCTGGCAAGGGATAAAAACCATATCCGCGATTACTTTGTACATACTGAGCTTTCAGGCGATTACAACGATGCAAAAATCACATTGGATTTGGAAACCGTTGGGGACGGAAATGTTGAAACGGTATTGCTGGATTTGCATGGCAATAGGCTTGATGGCGGACTTAATAAGACGGAGTTTGAGATTGAAAATGCAGAAAAGTGGACGGCGGAAACTCCGAACCTCTATTACCTTTTGCTTAAAATGGGCAGTGAAGTCATATGCGAGCCTGTGGGAATACGCTCTATACAGATTTCGCCCAAGGGCGAGCTGCTGATAAACGGCGTGAGCGTATTGCTCAAGGGCGTCAATCGTCACGATTCACATCCGACCAAGGGATATGTGACCTCTTATGAGGATATGGAATACGATCTGCTTCAAATGAAGAAGCTGAATATTAATGCTGTCCGTACCTCGCACTATCCGAACGCACCTGAGTTTTATCATCTGTGCGACAGGCTGGGCTTTTATGTGATTGACGAAACGGATATTGAAATCCATGGCTTTACAACCCGTTTCGGCGGGGGACCGGGTTATGAGACCTACCATATGGATTGGCTCTGTGAAATGCCGGAATGGGAGGAAGCGTTTGTGGAGCGCATCCGCCGCATGGCAGAGCGTGACAAGAACCGCCCCTGCGTAATTTTCTGGTCACTCGGCAATGAAAGCGGTTACGGCAGAAACCATGATGCGATGTCGCATTGGATACGGCAGCGCGATGCTTCCCGCTTGATTCATTTTGAGGGAGCGTGTTTGCTGGAAAATCCAAATACGGATGAGCCGTACAGAGGAAAATCGGCCGCCGTAGATGTGTACAGCCGTATGTATCCGAGTATTGACGAATGGGAAAGAATTTGCATGGAAGAAAAAAACTGTCCGGTATTTTTGTGTGAATATGCACACGCAATGGGAAATGGTCCGGGCAGTATTGAGGATTATTTGCGGATTTTCCGCAAATATGAAAATGCTATAGGCGGTTGTGTGTGGGAATGGGCTGATCATGTGATTGAAAAGGACGGAAAATACTATTATGGCGGCGACTTTGGCGAAATTCCGCACGATGGGAATTTTTGCGTAGACGGTTTGGTATTTCCCGACCGCTCATTTAAGGCGGGCAGTTTGAACATCAAGCAGAATTATGCCGATTTATTTGCTGAGTATTTAGGTGATGGAAAAATTAAAATCAGCAGCGACTACCGCTTCCGCACAGCGGATGAAACAGTGACCGTTACGCTCGACTGTGATGGAAAGCAGACACGGCTTCTGACGCAAAAGCTGAACCTACCTGCAGGAGAGAGCATGGTTTTGGAAATACCGCTCGGCGAAATAAGCTGCAATGAGGGGGCGTATCTGAATGTTGCCTTTTCGTTGTCGGAGAATATGCCTTGGGCAAAGGCGGGGTATGAAACCTCGTTTAAGCAGTTTATCCTGCTTGAAAAGCCGCAGAATTTAACTGTGCATCCGGGTGGTACAATTGCCGTTGATGAGGATAAGGAGTTTATTACGGTTTCGGGCGAAAGCTTTACTTACCGTTTTAACAAGATGTACGGCGGATTTGAAAGTATGTTCTGCAACGGTAGGGAATGGCTGGCGGAGCGTTCGACCTTCGGTGTATGGAGAGCGCCCACCGACAATGACCGCAGCATCAAGCTGAAATGGGGAACCTATTATGAGAACTATCGCAACAACGAGGGCTTGAATTTAAGTTCTATGCACTGTTACAGCACGGATTTAACCGAGGTTACAGACAGCAAAGCGGTGTTCGTGAGCCGATGTAATATATCCGCACGGTCGAAAGCACCGATAGTGAAATTCAGTGTAAAATATACCATCGCGGCGGATGGGACAATTTTGCACGAAATCAGCGGAAAGGTTCGCGAAAATGCGCCGTTTTTGCCGCGTTTCGGCGCAGAATATTTGCTGACTGCGGGAAGCGAAAACATCAGCTATTACGGAATGGGAAATGGAGAAAATTATATTGATTTGTGCGCTCATGTCAAGATGGGTTGGTACAATACAACTGCCTCCGATGAATATGTTCCGTATATTCGCCCGCAGGAACACGGCAATCATACCAATGTAAAGCGTATCACCGTAAAAGAGGGCGGGAATGTACTGACAGTCCGTGCTGCTGAACAGGTAGAATTTTCCGCCGGCCACTTCACAGCGGCGAATTTGGAAAATGCGGCGCATTCATTTGAGCTTACGCCGAGAAAAGAGACTGTTTTGCGCATAGATTACAAAGTGAGCGGAATCGGCAGCAACAGCTGCGGTCCGGAGCTGTTGCCAAAATATCGGTTTGATGAGAAAAATTTTAAGTATACATTTCAAGTAAGTGCTGCAAAATTGGAGAAGGAGAATTTTTAATTATGTGTTTGAAAGAAATTACTAATAAAATTCGTTCTATGTCCTTGGAAGAAAAGATCGGACAGCTTAATCAAGCCGGCTTGTGGGATTTTGAACTGTTGTGCGAAGAGGTTCGGAAGGGCCGTGTCGGTTCCGTTATCCTTGCGGACAGCGCAACGGCGGGAAATGATGAGCAGCAAAGAGTTATCATTGATCAGTTGAACGAGTTGCAGAGAATTGCCGTAGAGGAGTCGCCTTCCCATATCCCGTTAATATTCGGACGCGATATTATTCATGGATACCGTACAGTTTTGCCCGTCCCGCTTGCAGCGGCAGCGAGCTTTAATCCCGATGTTGTCGAAAAGGCATACCGTGCTGTTGCCTATGAGGCTGCAAACGATGGTGTTCATTGGACGTTTTCGCCCATGATAGATATTTCGCGCGACCCGAGATGGGGCAGATGTATTGAAGGGTTTGGTGAGGATCCGTATCTTACTTCAAAAATGGGACAATCGGTTATTCGCGGGTTTCAGAATGCGGATAATAAAAAAGGAGATTCCATTGCAGCTTGCGCAAAGCATTATCTGGGCTATGGCGCGGTGGAGGGCGGCCGTGATTACGGCAAAGCAGAGATTAGTGAGTATACTCTGCGTAATTACTATTTGAAACCGTTTAAGGCAGCGATTGAAGCTGATGTTGCAACGGTGATGAATTCATTCAGCGAAATAAGCGGTCAGCCTGTTGTGTCAAGCCGGTATTTATTGCATGACTTACTAAAAGACGAGTTAGGATTCCGGGGGTTTGTTATCAGTGATTGGGCTGCTGTAGCGCAACTTGTAACTCAGGGGGTTGCAAAGGACAGAAAAGAAGCGGCTGCATTGTCTGCCAATGCGGAACTTGATATGGATATGGTAGATGGATGCTATATAGATTACTTAAGTGGGTTGGTTGCTGAAGGGAAGGTCAGTGAAGAAACCATTGACAAAATGGTGTACCGTGTGTTATATATAAAAGAGAAGTTTGGATTATTTGAGCATCCGTTTATCACACGGCAGAAAATCGATTATCAAGAGCATTTAGAGCTTTCAAAGCAATGCTCTGATGAGGTTATAACACTTTTGAAGAATAAAGATGTTTTACCGCTTGACCGATCAAAAAAGATTGCTTTGCTGGGCCCTTTTTTGCATGAAAAGCGTTCGCTCCTTGGAAGTTGGACGTGGGATTTTGATATTCGTATGGTAAAGAGTATCGCAGAGGTTTTTGAGGAATATGCGGGACGGGAACTGCTGGTTTTCCCGCAGAGCAATTACTTGTGGGACGATATTATTCCCGCTCTTGGCGATGTTGATACCGTGATTCTCGCACTTGGAGAGAGTTATAGAGTGAGCGGAGAAAATAATTGTCTTGCGAACATTGATTTGCCAAAGGAACAATTGGAGCTTGCCAAAAGAATAAAAGGACTTGGAAAAAAAGTGATTGGAGTTTTTTGCTTTGGACGGCCAATAGGGCTTGGGGAAGCGGATATATATTTTGACGCAATACTATATGCGTGGCAAGCAGGGACATGTGCCGCACGAAGTATAGTCGATATTATTTATGGAAAGGTGAATCCATCAGGTAAGCTGCCGATAACATTCCCAAGAAGTACAGGGCAGATTCCTATTTATTATAACTATCACACAATGCCCAGAAATGGTATGGGGTATTATGGTGAAGGAAGTAATTATTTGGATTGCTGTTCGACTCCTATGTATCCGTTCGGGTATGGAATGAGTTATACAAAATTTGCGTATTCGGAGGCTCGGTGCGAAAAAACCGCTCTGACTTTGGAAGAATTGAAAAACGGGAAAAAATTCAAGGTCGGGGTTACGGTTACAAATACGGGCGAATATGACGGAAAAGAGACGGTACAGTGCTATGTCAGAGATTTGCTTGCGACTATGGCACGGCCGGTAAGAGAATTGAAGGGCTTTTCAAAAATTTTACTGAAGCGAGGCGAATTCAAAGAGGTTGTTTTTGAGCTGGGCTCAGAAGAACTTGGATTTTATAACGGAAAAGGTGAATTTTGTGTTGAGCCGGGAGAGTTTGATATTTTTATCGGCGGTGACTGCACGACAAATAATAAGATAAAAATAACGGCTGTTTCTGAAACGGAGAATTAAAATGCTGGATATAAAAGTGATAAATAAAAATGCAGACGGCAGCTTTCGGGTGGAACCGTGCGGTTGTGAAAACAATATCACTGTTTACGATGTACGCTTTTGTGCGAGAAAGATGTGTTCGCCTGAAAAAATAACAGTTGAATTTAATATTCCGTACGTCGGTGCATTTTCCGTATGGAATTCCGGATGCGGGCTTGTGAGGAATATTTTACCCGACTGGAGGCCCGAACATCAGGTCTCCAAGTCGCGTCTTGCGTCCGGGATACCTATACAATCTGTTATTTCACAGGACGGCAGCAATGTGTTTACATTGTCGGTTACAGACGCAAAAACGCCGATTGAGATCAGCACAGGATCAGAGGAAGCGGGTAAAAGCTGTCTTTGCAGGGTTTCATTCTTTGCAGAGCCTGTCGGACAGCTTGTTGAATACAAAACGCAAATCATAATAGATGAGCGCAAAATCCCGTTTTACGAGGCGATTAAAGCGGCGGCGGAGCGTATGCGACAAGGGAAACAGGTCGTCCCCGACGCCGCCCGTATGCCGATGTATTCCACATGGTATAACTACCATCAGAACATAAATGATGATGAATTGATTGAGGAATGCAAAAGAGCGTATGAGCTTGGTATGAGAAGCATTATCATAGACGATGGCTGGCAGACGGATAATAACGGCGGCGGTTATTCATACTGCGGCGATTGGCAGGTTTGCCAACACAAAATAAAAGATATGCGTTCATTTATTGATAAAATTCATAACATCGGAATGAAGGTTATACTGTGGTATTCTGTTCCATATGTAGGCAGACGTTCAGATGTATGGGAACATTTTCAAGGTAAATATCTTGACAGCGAGGAAAACGAGCAGAACTGTCTTGACCCGCGTTTTCCCGAAGTGCGCGAGTATCTGGCGGGAATATATGAAAAAGCCGCTTCGGAATGGGAGCTTGACGGATTTAAACTTGATTTTATCGACGCCTTTGAGTTTACGGAGTACTCCGACAAGGTAAGTGCGGAAAGGGATTTTGACTCACTTGAGGATGCGATAGAATGTCTGCTGAGCGAGATAACCGCAAGGCTCAAGCAAACCAATCCCGATATTATACTTGAATTTCGACAGAGTTACATTGGCCCTGTCGTTACACAATACGGCAATATGATTCGGGTAGGCGACTGTGCGTTAGACGCGTTTATTAACCGTGTGGGAGTTCTTGATTTAAGGATGACCTCTGGCAAAGCGGCGGTTCATTCGGATATGATAACATGGAACGCAGATGAAACAAACGAGAGTGTTTCAAAACAGCTGATAGCTGTGCTGTTCGGCGTGCCGCAGGTTTCTGTAAAGCTGGCGGAAATAACGAAAGAACATCGGAGCGTTCTTAAATTTTGGCTTGATTTTTGGATTGAAAACCAAAATGTTTTGTTGGACGGAAAACTGAAAATATACAATCCTGAAGCGAATTATTCCATGGCAGAGGCGGAGCTTAACGGAAAGAAGATATGTGTGTGCTACAGCAGAAATATTGTGGATTATTCGGGCGGAAATTTGACTGCCGTAAACGGAACAGGCGAGAGCTTTATTGCACTTAGAGGAAATGGAAAAATTAAATATATCATCTGCGACTGTATGGGCGCAAATATTGAAAGCGGTATAAAGGATATTAAAGATATTGCAGTATTTGATGTTCCGCAGTCGGGATTGCTGATTGCGGAAGGGGAAGGTTGATTATGTCAGAAAAAGTCAAAAAATATATTAGTGAAAATTGGGACAAGTGTATAAAGTATAATCCAAATGACGATGGTACGCTGATAGGGTTGCCGTACCCGTACACGGTTCCCGCAGTCGGGCATTTTGATGAAATGTATTATTGGGATACATATTTTACTAACATAGGTCTGATTATTGACGGCAGAGCGGAGCAGGCAAAATATAATGTTGACAATATGTTGTATTTGGTCAATCAGTACGGCTTTATGCCGAACGGGAACAGAACATACTATCTTAATCGTTCACAGCCGCCGTTTTTGAGTTGTATGGTCAGAGATGTGTATGAATACTACAAGGATATGGTTTGGTTGTTTTCGGCATACGAAATACTTAAAAGAGAATATGAATTTTGGCAGGCGAAACGCTGCTCCGATATGGGGCTTAATCACTATGACGATGATGGCAAGCTGTCAGAAGATGAATATAGAGATATTGCCGCAGGATGTGCAAATCGCACCGGGTTAAATCCTGATATTCCCACACACGATCTTGTGCGGCATTATATGAGTAACTGCGAAAGCGGATGGGATATGAATCCAAGATGGGATTATGACGGATACAATTTCGCGGCGGTTGATCTCAATTCTCTGCTGTTTATGATGGAGAATAATATGGAATTTTTCGCAGATGAATTAAAAAATGGTGAGGCGAGAATATGGAACGAATGCGCTGAAAAGCGTAGAGCTTTAATGCTTGAAAAAATGGATAACGGCGAGGGAGTGCTGCTTGATTATAACATTGTCACGGGAAAGCAAAGTAATGTTTTTTCAGCTGCATCGTTTTATCCGTTGTTTGCCGGACTTGCCGAGAAAAGACATGCCGAAGCGATGATAAAGAACTTAGATAGATTGGAATCCGAGTACGGAATATTGACCTGTGAGAAAAACGATGTTGAGGGTATATTTCAATGGGATTACCCTAACGGTTGGGCTTGTTTACAATATATTGCGATAGTTGGTTTTGATAGATACGGATATACAGAAGAAGCGAAAAGAATAGCAGAAAAATATATTAGGCTTGCAGATAAGGTATTTAATGAAACAGGTAATTTGTGGGAAAAGTACGATGTTGTCAACGGCAGCGTTGTTGTTGGATGCGAATATGAAACACCGCCTATGATGGGCTGGAGTGCAGGTGTATATTTGGCGGCACTTAATCGTTTGTCTATTGAAGAGAAACTATATAAATAGAAATAAATGTGGAGCCGGCTGAATTGGCAGTCGAATATGCGGCGAACAACAATCGTACTGCCATAATATCGAAAGAAAAGCGGCGAAAACAGTGAGTAGCATTGAATCTTCGGCTGCGGCTGTTTTGCCGCAATAAAATATATTTCAAAAAATCAAAAAACTTTTAAATCAAGTTCCTTTTTAAGTTTTGAAATTCACTTTAATATAAACTAAATTAAACCTCATGTCTTGTGTTATAGTATTCATATACGGAAACTCCTTTGTGAAAAGTTTTTAGTGGTACATTAACTATAACACATTAAGCAGAGAAACGCTTTATAATCTTCTCGAAAGGGTACGTTTTGAAGATGTATTTTTCGATGTAAATCTTCGTATGAATTCCTTTCAGCTGTTTTTACCTCTTCCGGTCTTTTGCGAAAAACCGAGAGCGTCCTTCAATATTTCATTTGCCATGCGAAGCTCTGCATTTTCACGTTCAAGCTCGCATATTTTGGCGTGAGCTTCGTTTTCTGTCAGAACCACAGTATGCTTTTTTGCATACTTACGAGCCTTTCTCCAATCCGCAAGCGTGTAGTATTGTAATCCTAATTGCAGTGCTGCCTTCTTGACTCCGATTTCATCGGATAGCTTTAACGCTTCCTCTTTAAATTCTTTGCTGTACTTTGACATTTTCTTTCCCTCTTTCTGATTTATTTTATTATATCAGATTTTTTGGGGTTTGTCGACTCTATTTATATTATACTACTCCAATGATATATAATAAAAATATCATTTTGGAGGTTTTTAATATGCCAAGGTACAAATTAAGCCCCGAAGAACGGGCGCAAGAGGCAGAACGCAAAGAGAATTTGCGCAATATTATGAAAGGTTTGGACGTAAAGAGTTTTGATGACCTGAAAGACGTATTTAAGATGATGGTCGGAGAAATGCTTGAAAATGGTCTGGATGGAGAACTTGATGACGAGCTCGGCTACACCAAATATGATTATCGCAACAAAGAAGGCGAAAACAGCCGCAACGGCTATTCTAAAAAGACACTTAAAACGAGTTTCGGAGAAACAGAAATTAAAGTTCCGAGAGATCGCAACGGAGAATTTGAGCCGCAGCTTGTTAAGAAAAATCAAACAACCTTAACCGGTGACATTGAGGAAAAAATAATATCAATGTATGCCAAAGGAATGACAACAAGTGATATAGAGGCTCATATTAAGGATATTTACGGGCTTGAGTGTTCCGATACCACCATAAGCAGAATAACGGATAAAATACTGCCTCTGGTACGTGAATGGCAGTCAAGGCCGCTTGAGGAAATCTATGCCGTTGTATTTATGGACGCAATACACTTTCACGTCCGCAGTGAAGGACAGATTATCAAAAAGGCTGTATACATTGCAATAGGTATTAATATGGACGGTATTAAAGAAGTCCTCGGTATGTGGGTTGGTGAAAATGAAAGTGCAAAGTTCTGGCTTTCAGTTATGAACAGCCTAAAAAACCGTGGTGTTGAGGATATTCTGATAGCTTGTGTTGACGGACTTACAGGCTTTACAAATGCGATAGAAGCCGTATATCCTAATACAGAGATTCAGCAGTGTATTATTCATCAAATACGCAATACAACAAAGTTTGTATCATACAAAGATATTAAAGCGCTGATGGCTGATTTAAAGAAAGTGTATGCAGCTGTTGATGAGCAGACAGCACTTGCAGAACTCGACAGTTTCGATGAAAAATGGAGCTGTAAATACCCCAAAATCGCAATATCATGGCGATCAAACTGGGCAAATTTATCAACATATTTCAAATATCCGGAAGCCGTCAGAACGCTGATTTACACAACAAATACGATAGAGGGCTTTAATCGGCAGCTACGCAAGGTGACAAAAAACAAAAGCGTATTTCCGACGGACGACAGCCTTTTGAAAATGCTCTATCTTGCCATGATAGACATTACGAAAAAGTGGACAGGCAAGCGCAAGGACTGGGGGCAAATTCACTCACAGCTTGAGATATTTTTTGCTGACAGACTGCCGCAGTAGCATAAAATTGCCGCCAAATCAAGGGTAAAATGAACGCCCTCTTACGAGGGCGCCCTTGACATGCCGATAATTTTATGCTATAGTATAGCTAAGGGCTGAAAGCCTAAATCCGGCTTTCAGCCCAGAAAATTTACTTAGATTATATTATCATTTTGGAGCCAAATTTGAGGTTTACACAAAATGAGGGATTGCCCCTTGCTTGCTTTTGTTTGCTGTACCCAAAAATAAAAGATTTTTCCTAAAACGAAACAAAGATCCCAACAAATGAGATCTTTGTCTGTTTTAGGGACTTTTTTTACAGCCCCACAATTTCTGGCTTTCATGTACGAAATAGATCCCATGAGGATTTTCCATATTTTGTACCTGTGAGCTTTTTCGTCCAAATCCTGTTGTAGCAAGGCTGTTTGTTACTGTAATTTTTACATAGACTTATGCTGATGTCACCTTTTTTAGGTGTTTGTTCAAGGAATATCCGAACGGTTTAAATGTTCATATTAAATTCTTTATTAGCTTCCAATTCATACGACTTATCTTCCCAAACAAGTTTTCCACCGCTTCTATTCGCTATAACGCTTAATTTATCTTTAGACATTTTCACGCTTACACTTCCGTCTTTAATAGGTACAACACCATCTATGAATTTAAAACCACCCAAATAAGGTTTAACCTCAAATGTCTCATATCCGCTTGATGTAGGCTTAACACCAAGGTAATATTTCCCGAGAAGATATATAGGAGATGCTCCCCATGCATGACACAAGGACTTTCCATATTTATTGCCATACATCTCATAGTGCTGTGTTCCGCTCAAGCTTGGATTATATTCTTCCCATACTGTTGTCGCACCTAAATCAAGCATACCCTTCCAATATGTTTTTATCATATTTTCGATGTAATCAAACCGTCCGATTTTTCCCATAACATCAAGCTCAAAGCCCTCAAAATATGGCGTTGTTATCTTTGTGATTTCATTGTTTCCCAACACATTTTCAATAATTTTATTTTTTTGCTCTTCGCTTGCAATTCCATATAAAATCGCAAATATATTTGCGTGTCGGGAGATATGATTTTTTCCGGATTCATAGCAGTCAATATATGCTCCTTTTTCCTCATTCCAAAAAAGCTTATTAGTCATTTCTATTAGCTTATTACTTTTTTTCTCGTAGACGTCAGGATTTGCTCCCGCAAGTTTTGACAACTCGACCATTGTTTGATTTGCAGCAATATATAGCATTTGTTCCGCACAAACCGCACCATCCTTATCTATCTCAGACCAATCAATAAATATCCAGTCATTATTCTTTTGGACAATAAAGCCTTTTTCATCTTCGCGTGTTGCACAAAATTCCATCAACGAAACAGCCTTGTCATAAATATTCTTTATGAACTCAATATCTCCGTATGTAACGTAATACTCATGTAAACCTATAACCCAATACAAGCTGTAATCCGTAATAGTATTTATATGCTCATTAAATGGCTCTTTGCCGCGCAAAGCAATAGTGGACCGGCGTACTATTTCTTTGTCAAAGAATAAATAATTATTAAATTTAAAGGCTTGATACGCATCTCCGCCCCAAAGCCATCTATCTCGTTTTATTGCTTCAGTTAATACTTCACGCATATTAAGATGTAATGTATATGCACACATATCCCAAATTTTGTTTACATCCTCATCATCACACCTAAAGCTGCCCTTATACTCAATAGGTAAATACTCAAGCTCCGCATAAACATTTGGATTTTCTGTACCTGTTAAATATATGTACCTAAATGCCCTTTGTCTTAGCTTATAGCCGCTTTCACCTGATATATCTTCAAATAGTATTGAGTTTTCAACATCTAATGCTTCTTCTAAAGATTCGCCATAGCTTACATGGATATTCTCATATTCTTTAACACAATTTATATATAAAAATCCGAAAATCTCTTTTTTGAAATCATATAAAATACTTTTATCCTGTTTTTTTATTAATACAGGATACTTTTTTTCATACGCAAACGGAAAAACTTCAGGATTTTTTTCGTAGCAATCATAATGAATATCACAGCCTACTTGCTTTTTTGCACCATTTTCTAATGTGTACCATTCCTTATTTGTTGAGCATACATCACTTTCTATATATGCTGCCGGAAGTCCTGTAAGGTTCACAACGGATATTTGAAGTGTATGCTTTCCTTTTTTCAGTAATATAATCATTTCAGCTCCATACCGTTGCCCGTCAACTAATATATATCCCTTGCCGTTTAAAAAAAGTTTGATATTTCCATCTGTTTCTGTTTCGATTTCTGCGTAGAATTTTACATTTCTGTCAACATCATAGTATTTCCACAAAACAGGATAATCAACTCCAAATTCCTGTCTGCGTGCATTAACACGATTTGAATGAAATATCTCATAATCTCCATAATTCCATATCCAATAGCTTTTCATAATTTACCTCCGATAAGATAGTATTAATCTTATTATACTTACTTTTATTATAAAATGCAATATATATGTTGAAATTAACCATGTTTTTCACTCTACTGCCATTACTGCATATGTCTATGTTTTCTTTACTATTGACCTTTCGCAAAATCATTGAAAAACGCCCTGTTTTCAAGGTGTCTCCCGTTCAAGTCCTGTGCAAACGGGGGTGGCATCTACTGTTTACTTCTCACTCGGATTTTTGCAAAAATGCTCAAAAACCGCATAAAAATGGGACAATTTAGATGGCATCTGTAAATGTCAAGCGAAAATGTACAAAAAGGGCAAGTGAAAATGCACAATTTCGGCGGTAGCATATTCCGTGATATTAATCAAGGGTATACGAGCAGCTCTGCTGCCCATGACGAATAATCCGTCATATGCATTTGCATAACTACCAGGCGAAGAAATTCGCCTCCTAATTAAAATTAGTTCTTGGTTTCAGAGTCTTCATCAAAAATATTTCGGCCCTTTACCCTGTAGGAGTGCCCCGTGATTTTAATGATTTCACAATGATGTACCAACCTGTCAATGATTGCATTTGCTATTACTGCATCTCCAAAAACATCGGACCATTTCGCAAAAGATTGATTAGTCGTAAGGATGGTTGGTCTGAACTCATATCTTGCCGCTATCAGTTGAAAAAATCCATATGCTGCAGCTTTATCAACCGGAAGATATCCGATTTCATCAATTATCAAAACTGTGTATTTGAGATAATGCTTAACAACTTGCTCTACGCGATTTTCTTTTGCCGCCTGCTTGAATTTCTCCATCAGTTTGGCAAAATTGATGAAATATGTAGATATTCTTTGACTCGCTGCCTCAATTCCTATTGCTGTAGCAAGATGTGTTTTTCCTACTCCGCTTGAGCCGATGAAGATAATGTTTGTTTTCGTCTCTATGAACCGTAGACTTGTTAAATCTGCAAGCTGTGATTTCATCATCGGAAAGCCTTTTTAGCAAACTTCATCTGGCAATTTCCATATAGTCATGATGATTAAAATTGGTAAGCTTTGACGTCTTATCCCAATGGCGTATGAAGTGTCCGTTGAAGGTAATATTGAAACCTGTACCATCATCCTCAACCTCTACATATTTGCCAATATATTTAGGTGGTACTGAATACTTTCTGCCTTCATAGGTTATCAAAGACTCGACACTAACTTTTCTTGTAACCGTTTCCTTGAAATATCCCGAAAGAATATTAAGGTCTGTTTGTATCAGGTATGGTTTCTCAAACTTAAGTAATTCAAACGGTGGTTTATCTGTTGCCTGACATTTTTCAGAATTGATTTGCTCATTAAGCTCTGCAGCTATTTTTCTGATGTCATCAAAACAAGTTATGTCTCCGCTGTAAACCTTTAATCTGTTCACAAGCTTTGCAGTAACTTCAACTTTGCCCTTTGTTTCGGGACGGTATGCCACACAGGATTTTGGAGTGAACCCGCAATCAGAGGAAAACATGCTGAATTCATCATTAAAAACAGGTTCATTGTACTGTGTACGTGCCTTATCAATTATTGAACGCATATTATCAAAGAGGATTTCATGAGGTACTCCGCCTATGTATTTAAACGCTTTAACAAGGCATTCTTCTACAGTATGCAAATCTCGTGTTTCTGTAACACAAAGAAACTTAGTTCTTGAAAAGCCGAGTATTAACAAAAAGACGTTGAATTTTATCGTATCTCCGTCTTGTGTCTTGAATTTCAATGATTCTTTCCAATCTACCTGAGCCTGAATGCCGGGATTTGTTTCAAAACGGATAACTGCTTGTTTTTGTTTTTCAAGATTAAGATTACGAACAAAGTCTTTAATTGTGGTATATGATCCAGTATATCCGTGATGCTTTATGAGGTAGTTACAGATGGCAATAGCAGGAGCACCGGTTTTTAATTTTTCTTCTATTATCATCTCGAAACCATCGGTTTTTCTGGGTTTACTTACTTTCGGCTGGGGTAGATTGTTTTTCACAGCATTGATGGCTTTAGAGACTGTTCTGCGGTCACAGCCGTACTGACGAGCGAGCTTTGAACAGTTAATATTTACATTAGTATCATCTTTAAGCATAAATTTCACCTTCTCATAAATGTCTTTTCTGTAATTCATTTTCATCACTCCCGAATAGAGTATACTCTATTCAGAAACGACTTGCCAGAATTGTACATTTTGAGTCGGCGTTTTTGTACATTTTCATTTTAACATTTATAGAACCAATTACAGAGCATTTGCACTTAAATCCGGGCATTATTCGGTCACAATACAGTGTATCAGGTCTTCCTGATGGAATAAATGGGGCATTACAGTTTTTACACATCTTAATTGGTAGATTGTATTCCAAAGATAAAATTAGGTCGTAATACATTAGTTCGTTAGTTTTGCATATCATAATGGATTTCCATACATTCGCAGTCTCGTTATTCTCACAGTTAGAAAAAATAAGCTTTGATTTGTCAGGAATCTTTAATCCGTCTGAAAAACGTGTTTTCCATTCTTTTTCCTCATAAAATTTTATTCTGTCATCAGAGAGTACACATAATCTGTCAAGACCGACACGATTTGATTCGGAAGTTATCATTCTCAATAAATCGTTTTTTATGTTTGCAATATATGATTCATACCAGTCAAGCAAATAATGCATTACTTTATCCCAAAAAGGAAGATAAATTGTATCTGAAACAGATTTCATACTTTGTATAATATCAAGTTCATTTAATATTTCTTTTAATACATTATGCGAAATGTGTTTTGTAAGCACTCTTCCATTATTTTTAGAATAATCGGGGTAAGCGTCTTTTATTAATGCAAGTAAAACAATTGAAAGTTCGTGGAAATATATGCAATATTCATCAATCATATAAATATCTTTTTCATAGGAATGACGATTTATCTCCGTAGGGTTTTCTAGGTATCCGATATATGAACGGATTAAATTAGACAATAATCCGCTTATGTATTCTCTGTTATAAGTCAGAGCAGTAATAAGATCATACCCGATCGAATACTCAGCACCTATATAGCCAGGATGAAATGAAGTGTCAAAAAACTTACATTGTATTTTTGTGCCTTTAGTAAAAATTCGTTCGTAAATTTGCATTTGTTTGCACCTCTTTTCTATATATATTATATAATTTATATCGCTCATTGACAATAAGATTTTTATTATTTCTTAAATCCTGCTAAATCATCAGCAATTTCATCAAAATCAACTGATTCGTCAACAAGTTCTGTATTTGTGTGAGTTTCTGATGAACCAGAGTTCATTTCTAAAACCTTGACTACATCAGAAAATGAAATACCAAAGTTGCCTTGCTTACTTTTCTCATAACACAAAATTGCATCAGCTATGTAGCTTGCAGCATTTCTCCCTTTGTTTGAGAGAATGTTTACGACTTCAAGATGTTCCGGATTTGAAAGGTTAAATCGAATGCAAAACCTTTCAGGCGTTTTTTTGTTTGTCATACAATCACCTTCTACGTTCCAATTCATTTCGTAATAACGATTCATAACCGATAGCATTTGCAGTCAGATTATCGATAATATCAGGACTTGCGATTTTATCAGATGCTACTATGTATTTAGATAAGAGCAGGGAACCGCCACCGACAAAAATAGCATGACTTGTCCGAAGGTCAATCTTACGCTCACGCAATGAATTTATGATTTTTTCTACAAACTCTTTTGACTGCATTTCAATAAGCTTCTTAACTCGTTCTTCAAAAACCGTCGGTTTGTTCTGAAGGACTGCATCAATGTCACTTTCGTGAATGAGCAAATCTTCGCTCGAATTAATTCTGGATTTGATATCGTTATAGAGGGTTATAACCCCCATATCCAGAGAATCACACACAGACATATCTGTTTTGCCGTTTATAAGCTGCAAATAGTCAAGACTGTATCCACCGATATCTATAATGATTGAACGAGGATACTGTTTAATTTTAGAATGAATAGGGACTATTGCAGCGTATCCTTGAGGATAAGCATGTGCGCTTTTAATAACAATATTAAATGTTCGCTGATTAAATTCAAAGGAAATAGGTTCACTTCTTGTAAAATACTTCTCGAATTTTTCATACAAGGTTCCAAAGTGACCTGGGGGAAGACCTATACCTAACTGAATTTCTGCCGTCATTCCCGGAACATACTTGTTTGAATACATAAGCTCGTAAGCGATTCCAAACAAAGTTAAAATAAAGAATTTCTCGTTAACGGTCTTATCACGCATATAGGGGATCCTTTCATCTGTTAATGCATAATATTTACCGTTGTAGTAGAGCGAATCCGAGGATAGGGGAAACGGGATATTATTTTCCAGTAATCCTGATGTGAAAATTTTATGCGACACTTTCACCTGCTTGTTGCCATGATCAATTCCTATAATCATAATATAAAACCTCCTGTTTTGTCTTCTAATATATACTTACGATTTAAGAAATCAAACCGCAACAAAAGAATATATAGTTTTATATTCTTGACAAAACACAATATATTGTGCTATAATGCAAATGTTAATTGATTTGTGCGTGGGAGGTTCCCGGGACTTTTTCCAAAAAGTCTTAGCATACTAGATGTTGCGATTGTAATAAATGCCAACAGTATAACTATGCCCATTTGGGGATAGTAACTGTTGGCTTTTTTTGTTTTATGCAGGTAACTGTACTACATAGCGGAAATGAATGTAATCCAATTTTAGGATTCGTTTGTTTCCGCTTTTTTTATTGCTTAAAAGTGGGCAACCGCTTTTTATATAAATTTTAAGAAAGGAGAAGATGCCTATGATTGTGTATAGACACAACGGTATCAAATGCAAACAAAATTAAAATTTTAGGAGGTTTTGAGAATGAATGTAAAAAACGAAAATGTCAGAGTTCTGACAAAAGATGAAGTAATCAAATTGAGCAATGGTGATAAGCGTCGGGCGTTTCTTGATGACTATGAAAGCTGGGGCGTATGGCTTGATATTCCGGAACTTAATGTTCAGGTATATAAGGCTAAGTTTCCAAATAACAGAGTGATTTATGTTACCAGATTCAAAAACTATAACACCTACGGTGGAAAGTATTCTGCTCCTGTGTATAGATATGGCATGAGCGAGAACGAATATAAATCATATCCTGAAAGCAGTGCTTTTATAGCAGACAGACTAAAGGAACTTAAAGCGACGCTGATGGCGGAGGCGAAGAAAAATGAGGGTTAAGACACAAAACATAAACCTTGAAGGATTCGACAGAATCCAGGAGATAGTAATGCGTCTTAAACTTGCAGAAAGAACCTTGCCACCGGGAGACATCACAATTAAGCTCAATCAGGATATCATTGACGGTTATTGTGATTATTCCTGGTATGGCGGACTTATCGCAGAAGTATATTCTATGGATTCTGAATACAGGGTTATGGCAAATGGAGATGTCATTGTTAATCTCATTGATAAAAAGACAAATGACGAAGTTGCTTATGTAAAAGACAAGAGTAATAGTGGAAGTTTTTATTCCATAATGTGCCCATATATTCAAAATGATACTCATTTATATGAAATCATTGAGGATAAGGATCCAAAGTACAGTCTTGTGTTTTCGAACAACAATTGGTTTGAAGTATTCAGAGACAAAATATGCGGTTCTTCTGATGGCGACAGTTATGTAAGTGATTGCTGCAATGTCTTTGACGTACTGGCAGAAACCGTGGAAACAATTTGGTATGACTATCGCGGAGAAAATGAAGAGGAGGAATGATTTATGAGTAAATGTTTATGTGTTAATCCAGGGAAAGAAGAGTATCTGGATTTTGGAGTATTTGAAGAAAATAATCACGATGGTTCTGCTGCCTGCAGTACAATTGAATATTTTCTTGCAACAGAATGGAACGGCGACAGAATTATATTTGTTTTTGATGGCGAAGGCAAAAGTGCTCTTTTCCCTGAAGAAGATAATGTGTACGATTATGTTATAAACACATTTACAGAGAGAAGTGTGCTTAACAGAGTGCCTAAATACACATATATAGCCAACACTACAACAAATGAGTTCTATTTTAAGGCAGCACTTCCTGAAAGCGAAGACGGACCATATATTTGTCCTTTACCGTTTATTCTATCCGAGAAAAAAAGATCCGACCTCATTGGTGTTACACTGAATGAAAAAGAACAGGATAATGTCGGCAGATGGATAAACGGAAGTATTGTTGCAACAAATAACAAGGATTTTTGTGACGGCTTCAAACTGTTTGAATCTCCTTATGTCAAGGAGAACGCAGTCAAGTCTCTTGCAGGATTAAATATTGTTGTAACCGGAAACATATCGTCTTTCTCAAGATTCGAAGTTGAGAAGCTCATAAAAGAGCATGGCGGTAATCCGCAGAAAAATGTGTCAAAGAAAACGGACCTTCTGGTTGTTGGATTTAAACCCGGAGCGAGAAAATTAGAAGATGCGTCAAAACACGGCACAAAAATAATTTACGAAAAAGACTTTTTCGAAATGCTTAGGGAGGACTGACGATGAAGTACAATGTTACTATCACAAGGACCGGCGGTATAGTGGTTGAAGCAAAAAGCATTGAAGGTGCTATTTCAAAAGTGGCTGAAATGTCAAAAGCACAAAATGAAGAAAAAGCGCAGCTTACCGGATGGGAACCAAGCGATGCTGAACTTCTGGAAGATGGAGAGTGAAACTATGTATGAGATTAAAAATTCTAAACAAGTTGAACTTTCAGACAGGGTGAGGTTTCGTTGCATAAGATGCGGAGCTTGCTGCCGTAATGTAGAAGGCGCAGTTGTTATCGAGGCAAAAGATGGATATTATCTTGCAAAACATTTAGGAATAACTGTTTCTGAGTTTTACGAGAAATATACCAGAATGTTTTTGCTTGAAGATGTAGAGTTTCCAATTTTCACTCTCAAAGTAACCGGTAAGGATAAAGCTTGTATCTTTCTTAACGGTAAGCGCTGCAGTGTTCAGGATGCAAAGCCCAGGACCTGCAAGATGTATCCGTTTTGGGTGTGTCCCGATGACAAAGACGGTTTTCAGTACAATTTCAGTACAGAACAAAGTCACCATCCGAAAGGCTCATTAGTTCGTGTTAAGGATTGGATGAGAGATAATCTTTCCGAAGAAGATAAAGAGTTTTTTAGAGAAGAAACCAGGGCAATGTCAGAGATTGCTCCTTCGTATAACATCCTGAATAAGTGTCTCAAAGACAACACAACTATTATAGAAAAGGTTATCTTCTACAGACATTTACTGTACGAAACTGATGAACCATTTATGCCGCAGTTCAAGAGAAACAATCGTGTTCTTAAGGATGAGCTTGAAAGAATTATAAGAAAATTTACTGACATATAAGGAGCTAGAAATGGATAAGAAAGACATTACCTATGTTTGCTATGTTCAGAACTATCTCGGAATACTTGATGGTGAGGATGTAGTATCATCAATGATTGCTACAAAAAAGCAAGAAATAATTGATAAATGGCTTTTAGATCAAGTCAAAGAAGCCGGAGAAATCGGATACAAACCTGATGAAGATGTAGATTCATTCATAGGAATGAATGATTATGTTCTAACCGTATCAAAAGGTAATGAGGAAGAGGGTTTCGAAAGCTATGGGTTTGTTTGTAAGCCATTGATTTTGGAGGAGGACTATAATAATGGGAAGCGTAATTAGTTATGAAAAGTGTAGTCAATGCGGTGGCGTTTACTCCATTGATTACTACTACAGAACCGGTGAAGAATATCGTTTTTGTCAACGATGTGGCAAGGTACATAACCACGCTATAGTTCGTGACGAAAACAGTAATTACTGCTACGATGAGGATGGCAAACTTAAATTCGAAGATGTTATTAGCCAGGGCTACGGTTGTATGGCTCTTGCGTCTAAGGGATTTAAAACTGTCTATCATCTTGAAAAGCCGGTTGATGAAGAAACAAAAAAGGAATACCTGGAAATCATAGAAAAGGATGAAATCGATAAGGATAATTGTTATTTGACAATGTGGGATGAGGAGAAGAAGGAAGTTGTTGCTGTCTTTGGAACCTTGCCCGGAACTTACGATGTACTTTATTGTGAAAACCAGGAGGAAGGAGAAGAGCATGTCGATAACGGTTAAAGAACTTTTAGGAGCTTGTAGGAAACAGGTGGATAAGGGAAATGGCGATAAAGTCGTTTTAATAACAAGCGATGATGAAGGTAACGCCTATCACACACTTTTTTGTCTGTTTACAGACGATATAGAAGATATAAAAGGCGTATCTGACTTGTTTCACGATTCCAATAATCCGGAAGATGTTGTTCTTCTCGGATAGAAATAGCATATATAGAATAAAACTACTTGACAAACACTATATATTGTGTTAAAATACAATTGTTAATTGATTTGTGCGTGGGAGGTTCCCGAGACTTTTTCCAAAAAGTCTTAGCATACTAGATGTTGCGATTGTAATAAATGCCAACAGTATAACTATGCCCATTTGGGCGTAGTAACTGTTGGCTTTTTTGTTTTATGCAGGTAACTGTACTTAATAGCGGAAATGAATGTAATCCAATTTTAGGATTCGTTTGTTTCCGCTTTTTTTGTGTCTAAAAAGCCTTAGGGCGTTTAGAAATAAAATTTTTTTGAAAGGTGGTAATCCACATGAATGAAACAAAGGTTTATGCAGACGGTTATTTCCAGTCGTTTGCAGGAGAGGGAGATTTTTTGAGCTTCTTAAAGAGTCGAAAAGATAAGACTACTTGGAAGATAGAAGCTTCAAATAATCTCAGGTTCGAGGCGTTGGTAAAAGATACGGCGAGAACCGAGGCAATTGTTGATGGCTACAGGGTAATGGGCAAGGAAGAAATTATTGAGGATACCTTAGATGGTACACAGCTTGTGCTTCGTGCCGGAAGAGAATGTATCCCGGTAAGAAGCTGTGCGATCAAGACAATCTTAGAGCGTGCAAGAATATCCGGTAACGCACTTTCAAAGGTGGACAGAAGTGTATTTGCAAAGATACTCAACCACTGCCTTAAGGTTGCAGACGGACAGGCGCTTTTAAAGGTGTCTGATGACAAGATTTCAGCAGTGCATGGTGGAGACAAAAGTGATTATTCGATTTTGGAGATGTATGAGCTTTTCACAAAGACCTCAGATTATCTGAATGAGAATTTCGATGATGTCAACTATGCAGGCGGCTTCTTTGACCATTCGATGTCAACGGCAGTATGGTCTCTTGACGGAAATGATGAGCTTGTAAAGACCTATAAAGGCTTACTTGCGATGCATTCTGTTAAGTGTCATGAGCTTAAAGCATCAGTTCGACTTACAACGTCGGATGTAGGTATCAGCGGTGCTAATCTCTATCCGTCACTAATTGTTGACGGCAAGAACATTCCTCTTGGAAGTCCGCTTAAACTTGAGCACAAGAATGGAGCAACAATGAAGGATTTTGAAAGAAAGCTGTCAATGCTTTATTCTCAGTATGACCTTGCAATCGGTAAGCTTGAAAACTTGATTGCAGTTACTGTGAAGAATCCTTCAAACACTATGATTGGTGTTATGTCTAAAATCGGAATTCCAAAAAAATACGGTGTACCTGCACTTGAAAAATTCAATGCAGTACACGGCACAGGATTCTGCACAGCACATGACATTTATTATGGAATTGCAGAGGTTGTTTTCCTTATGCAGTGTGCGGGTGAAAGCGGTGTCAGAGTAACACAGATGGAAGAGACTGTATCAAGGGCTTTAAATGTCAAATGGCAGGAGTTTGATATCCCCGGCGAGATTAAATGGTAAGGGGGTAGAGGATTATGCCAAGAGGTACATATGAGCCTGAAGTTGTAGTTGAAACCGGAAATCTGACCGAAGAAGAATGGCTTGATTATCGCAGAGGCGGAATTGGCGGCAGTGATGTGTCCATTATCTTTGGAGTTTCACACTTCAGATGTAATCGCGAACTGTACTATGACAAGTTAGGTATTAAACCTCTCCGTGACGCGGAAGACGAAACCTGGCTTCAAAAGGAAATGGGACATGTGTTAGAGGACCTTGTTGCTAAAGTGTTCTCACGAAAGACCGGCCTCAAAGCATTTGAGGTCAAAAAAATGTTTTCTCATCCATTGTACCCATTTATGCGTGCAGACGTGGACAGATTTGTTATTGATGAGAATGGTCGCACCGGAATTTTAGAGTGCAAGACCACAAATTATCAGAACAAAGATGCCTGGGCAGGGGAAAAGTACCCTTACCAATACGAATTGCAAATCCGCCATTATATGGCCGTTATAAACCTTGACTTTGCGTACATTGCTTGTCTTTGGGGAAATAGCGAAAATGATTTTGCTTATCGTTATGTCGAACGCGATTTGGAGTTTGAGGATGAGATTATCGAGGCGGAACAATATTTCTGGGAGGAATATATTGAAAAGCGTGTAGAGCCGGAATTTGCAGGTAAACCTGATTTGGCACTGCAGTGTTTGAAAATGTACCTCGAAGATGCAAATCCGTCCCTCGGTAAGAAAACATTGCCCGCAAGTATGGGTTCGGATCTCGCAAGATATCTTGAACTCAAGGAAGAAAAAAGTAAGCTCGATGCTGATGTCAGAAGGCTTGACGATGAAATCAAGAGAATTTCTATTCCGATTATTGAGGAGATGGGTGCTTTCACAGAAAGCGAACTGTCTGCTTCGGGAAGAAAATTCCTTGTTACGTACAAGCCAAGAAAATCAGTGCGAATACTTACAAAAGCATTGGAAAAGATGGCTATTCACCACAGGGATGTGTATGACGAATATGTTTCCCAGACTGAAAGCCGAACATTAAGTGTAAAGGAGCTGAAAGCAGTATGATTAATAAGAAAAAGGACTTGGTGTATATTTGTTCTCCTCTCGGAGCTGATACAGCAGAAGGAGTGAGACTTAATATGCTTAAGGCCAGAGAACAGATGGAAGTCGTGTCAGAGATTTATAATTGCCGTGCAATAGCACCTCACGCAATTCTGCCGGAATATCTTGACGATCATAATCCCGAAGAAAGAGCTTTAGGGCTTAAATTCGGGCTTGATTTGCTCAAAATATGCAAACTCATGGTAGTTTGTGGTGATGTTATTTCTGACGGAATGAGACGCGAAATAGAAGTGGCAAAGGAACTCGGCATTGACATCATCTACAGAGATATTGTGAAAGGACCGAAGGTGAAAATAACGATAGAAGTAGAAGGTGATTAACTTGGTTTGCACATTTGAGAAAAAGATTTTCGAGAACATTGCAACCGGTTATTGCGTTGCTGCGTTCAAGACGGATGATGAAGCTTCCGTTCCGCAGGATGCCAGAAGCAAGTTTGTGTATAAGGATAAAAAAATCCGATTCACAGCTGTTGGCTATGGTATCCCGGCAACCGACTCTATCGACCTTGAACTTGAGGGAAAGTGGCAGACAACAAAATACGGCGTACAGCTTGTAATTGAACATTTTGCCGAAATCATTCCTGCAAGTATTGAAGGTATCATCAGTTATTTATCTTCCGGTCTTATAGCCGGTGTCAGCGAAATAACAGCAAGAAAGATAACCGATAGATTTGGTCTGGATTCGCTTTCGATTATTGAAAACGAACCAACGAGACTTGCTGAAATCAAAGGTTTGTCCGATAAAAAAATCGAAAAGATTGTAAATTCATATGCTCAGAACAAAAGCTTAAGAAACATTGTTTCTTTTTTATCACCGTTTGGAATCACGCTTAACAAAGCAGTGCGTATTCACGAAAGATACGGAGATAAAGCTATGGAGGTTCTTAATGAAAGACCTTTTGAGCTATGTGACATATCGGGATTTGGTTTTAAGACGGTAGACAGTATCGCTCGAAAAATCAAATGTAAGCCCAATGACAAGATGCGTATCAAAGCTGCAGCGAAGCACATCATCGGCGAGATGAAGAGTGAAGGCCATGTGTTTATGGACCAGCAGGAATTAAGAGATAAGTGCTTTGACCTTCTTAATGATGACCTGAAGAATATTTCGGTTACTCATGAAGAGATAAGGGAAAGCCTCATCGAATTGATTCGTGCTAAAACTCTTGTAAACAATAATGGTTGCATATATTCACCGTATATGTTTAAAGCTGAGGTTGAGCTTGCAAAGATGATTGCAGCAAGAACATTTGTCAAGTCATTTGCTTATCCGAACCTTGATTCGGTTGTCGAAGCGGCGCAAAAACGCAGAAGCATTATGCTGTCAAATGCACAGAGCGAAGCAGTGAAAATGTGTTTTCGCAATAATTTTTCAGTAATAACCGGTGGTCCCGGAACAGGTAAAAGTACGGTTCTTAAGGTTGTTATTGATGTGTATAAGGCGTTGACCGGACGTGATGATATTCTACTTGCAGCACCTACGGGAAAAGCTGCAAAACGAATGGCAGAATGTACCGGAATACCCGGAGCGAGAACTATACATTCTGCGCTTGCTCTTAACACTGATGAAGCTGAAAGTGATGTGGAAATCGAGGAAGGTCTTGTTGTTATTGATGAGACATCTATGGTTGATTTAAGCATCGCATACAAGCTTATGAAAAGTATCGGACCGAACACAAGAATTGTTTTTGTCGGAGATGCAGACCAGTTACCATCCGTTGGTGCAGGTAATGTATTCTTTGATATTTTGCGTTCTGAGTGTGTACCGGTTACAAGGCTTGATACAGTTTTTCGACAAAGTGGAACAAGCAGGATAGCATTAAATGCTGAGCAGATACGATTAAATGGAACAAAGCTTCTCTACGGCAGTGATTTTAATTTGATTTCTGCAGACTCTGATACAGAAGCACTAGAAATTCTCAAACATTGTTACTTGGAAGAGGTTGATGCCAATGGCATTGACAATGTTCAGGTTCTTGCACCTTTCCGTGCAAGGGGAGAAACAAGTGTAAAGAATATCAATGAGGTTATAAGAGAAATAATAAATCCATTTACCGGTGAGCATAATGAACTCTTTTGCGATGGTAATAAGATGAGGCTTAATGACAAGGTTATTCAGCTTAAAAATGTAAATGGTATCAACAATGGTGATGTGGGCTTTATTAAATCTGTCTATCGTGATGAAGACGAAATGAAGCACGCTATCATTGAATTTTCGGATGGTGTCCGTGCAGATTACGCAGAACGTGACCTTGAGATTATTGATCTTGCTTATGCAATGACAATACATAAATCACAGGGCACAGAGTGCAGCACAGTTATTATTCCGATTATGATGAGCCATTACATTATGCTGAAAAGAAACTTAATCTATACAGCCATAACCAGAGCAAAGAAAAAAGTAATTCTCATTGGTGAAAAGCGTGCGCTTATGGCAGGAATTCATAAGAATGACAGCACAAAGCGAAACACACAGCTTGCCGAAAGAATCAAAATGTATGTGGATGAATTTAGCGGAAAGGATGACACAAAATGAGTTTTTGTGAATGTAATTCCGGAAGCTACCGTTGGCGGGACGTTGCACTTATTAACGGAGAATATTTCAAAGTTGATGAGCCAACTGTCCTGCTTGAGGACGGTACATTCGATATTGATCCTATTTTTGAAAAACTTGCCGAAGAGCATGGAATAGATAGGGACTATGTTGAACTTGAAACTTTTGATGCGGTAGGTTTTTCGGAAGAAATCATAAAAAAATTTTGGGATGATAAGTTGCTTGGCGGTTACTGTGCCGTATGCGGCGGAGATATTTAAAATAATTTTGAGAGGATGAAATGTAATGAATGAATTAAAAGAAATGTTATACGATGTAAACGATGCTGTAAAGGCATTAAACAGGGTAGAGGGCTTTGAGCCTAAAGACTATCTCAGAGAAGAAAAGACCGAAGAAGGTGTTTCTTTTTACCTCGATACCAAGTATCGTCTGCTGTGGTTCAGATTGATGTATCCACAGGGAAAGCTTGTCAAGATTCCAAAGGCACTTAATAAGGAGTATGCAACATTTGAAGTCCGTGTTTATACAGACAAAAATGATGCTGATGATAACTTCCTTGCTAATGGATTTGCTTCAAGATACAAAGATGATGCTAACGAGAAATTCGGTCTTAACTTTGTAGAGAGCGCTGAAACTGCAGCACTTGGCAGAGCGCTTAAGGATGCAGGCTTTGGTACACAGTTCTGCGATATCGCACTTCCAAACGACCAGACAATCGTTGATGCCGGTGTTCATATTTCTTTCGATCTTGGAGACGATTCACTTCCAAATCCGGATGAAGACGGAGCACCTGTAGAAGAAGGCGACGGAACAGAAGCCGGAAAAACTACCGGAACTGAAGAAAAGGCAACAACCGTAACTAAACCCGAGGAAAAACCAAAGGAAGAAGAAAAGGTTGTGTTAACTGCAGATATGCCTGTCGAAGAACTCCTTAAGAAAATGACAGTAGACTTTGCAAAAGAAATTGTCATTGATTACGGTATCGACAAAGGCAAAACCTTAGGTAAGCTTGCTCAGGAAAGACCTCAGGGCGTTCAGTACCATGCAAGTAAGGCAAAAAACAATCTTATAAGAGCCGGTGCTATGTTCCTTTTAGAACAGGCAAAAGTTGCATAAGGAGGGACATATGATGCTTAAAAATCTTAAAGCAAAATTTGATTCCTTTATGCAGACGGTTGAGAACGTTCTGTTTGGTACCGAAGAGGTAACGAATACTTACTGCATCCCCTGTACCTGGACAATAACAGATAAGGTTTACATTGAAGCACCCAATGCGGATTTGGCAAAAGCATATGTCAGAACTCAGAAGATTAATCCGGATATGGAAGACTGCTACTGTCTTAAGATAAACCCGGATACGGAGCATCCGATTCTTTGTGAGTGCGGAAATTGCGGAAATGAATATATTGTTTCAAAATTCCATATTCACCCGCGCTGCCCATACTGCGAGAATGGCGGTGAAGAATCTTGAGTTATGAAATTGTTTATGCCAGAGAATTCATTAAGACAAATGATGGCCGGATAGTACCTTTGATACTATCCGGCAGCAATAACTGTTGGGATACAACATACTGCGGTCATTGGAGAAGGGAAAGAAGCTGGTTTCCTATCTACGCAAAAAGCGGAGAGAATCCTGCAATAACTCCTGAAGCATTAATGACCAAGGTTAAAGGGTATGTTCCAAGCGGTTACAATCAGCATTTTGTCAGAAACGGCAAATGGGTGGATGATGAATGCTTTGTAAGATTCTTTGAAAACGGTCTTAAAAAAGCAAAGACACTTGAAGAACTGAATGAAGAGCTTTTGTATAAGCATAATCTGAAAGGTATAGTTTATTATTATGGCGAGGGTACAGCGGTGCACTCAGTTCATGATGTGACTATCAAAGATTCGGCGGAGCTTGATATTTTCCTTAAAAAAGTTGATGAACTTATAAAGGAGTATTCAGGTAAAGAAAAGCTGCATATATCAATAGGTTTTAATTGCGAAGATGTTTTGAAGCGAGAGAAAAAGCCGCGAGTGAAAAAGGAAAGACTAAAGGAATTCTATGCGATTACAACAGATTATGGATACCTTAGTAAACTTACTCGTCGCGGTGTATATTCCACACACAGCACCTACTATGCCAAGCAGTTCGAAAGTGAGGATAAAGCTAAAAAATGGCTTAAAGAACATGACCTTGAAAGGAGATTCCGAAAACTTACTTTTGGAGTTAGATATGTAGCATAGGAGGCGAAAGATTATGTCTGATTATCAATATGATTTGCCATTTGACATAATGGATATCGCAAACATTTTAAATCTTCGTATAAGAAGACCTGGTAGAAAAAGTGTATATGCCGATTGTCCTTTTTGTGGCGACACAAGGGGAAAGCTTAATTTGAACTTAGAACGCAATCAGTTCAGATGCAACTACTGCGGTGAAAGCGGCGGAGCCATTGCGTTTTACGGCAAGGCACACGGACTTTCCAATTCAGAAGCTTACCGTGAGATTTGCGAAATTCTCTACGGCGATGCTAACCCCAAGGACTATAAAGCAATGTCAAGAAAAAAAGAAAAGCCAGATTTACCGACTAATTCTGAACTTGCTTCGGTGTATGACAGAAACCAGACATATGAAATGTTACTTTCTATGCTGACACTCACCAATAAGCATGTTGAGGATTTACTGGCAAGAGGGCTTACCTTAGAGCAGATTGAAAAGAACGGTTACAGAAGCACACCCGCTTTTGGCTTTGACAGACTTGCAAAAATACTTCTTGAAAAAGGATGTACGATTGCAGGGGTTCCCGGATTCTTTGAAAAGACAGAGGGAGTATGGAGTATAAATTTTAAATCCTGTTGTTCAGGAATACTTATTCCATACAGAACTCTATCGGGAATGATTCAGGCCTTTCAGATTCGCCTTGATAAACCATTTGTTGATGAAAAAGGTCGTAAGACTAAATATATATGGTTTTCAAGTGTTGATGAAGAAAAAGGTGTGTCTTCAAAAAGCCCTGCTCATTTTGTTGGCAATCCGTGTGATGAAAATGCAGTTTTTGTTACTGAAGGAGCTTTGAAAGCAGATATTGCATCAGCACTTTCAGGCCGAACATTTATTGCTGTTGCCGGTACCGGGTGCATAGATTCCTTGAAGGAACCGTTTGAGGTTATGAAACGAAACGGTATCACAAAGGTTTACGAGTGCCTCGATATGGATAAGACTGTCAATGAAAATGTTTCTAAAGCTGCAATCAAGCTTACGAATATGATCAGCGAGTTTGGCTTTGAAACAAAGACAACGAAATGGAAATGGGATAAAAACAATCCGGACCATAATAAAGGTATTGATGATATGCTTTTATCCAAGAAAAAAGAAGAATTATTATAATCTATGTGAGAATGGCGTCAGTTTTTGGCGCCATTCTGTGCATTTTAACGGAGGTAGTATATGGCTAAAAAAGGAACTTATGTCAGTCATGACACAAGAGTTAAAGAAATGATAAAGTTAATTGAAAGCATAGGATACAGACACGGCATTTCAACAGTATTTGATGACTATCTTACAATCGCTTCTTGTGCTGTCAGTAATGCTGTCGATAAAGTGCACTTCGACGAAAGAGAATCACTTTACATGCAGACAATCAAGAAGTACAGTAAGGAAGAACTTCAAAAGATTGTTGAGCTTCACGCAATGGTAGTGAATGCCCTTGAACAGAGCTTGTACAGTTCTGATTTGCTCGGTGAGCTATATCATAGTCTCAACTTAAGCAATTCAAGAAACGGACAGTTTTTTACTCCGATACATATTGCTGAGTTCATGGCTGAAGCGATGCTTGGATCAAAGTGTACAGAGATAGAAGAAAAAGGTTATGTCACACTTTGCGAGCCAACCTGCGGAAGCGGTGTTATGGTGATTGCTGCAGCAAATTCGCTTTATAAGAATCACTATAATCCGTCACAGAATATGTGTGTGCTTGCAGTTGACAACGATATCAGATGCGCCAGAATGGCATATATACAGTTGTCATATCTCGGTATACCTGCAGTTGTTGTTCATGGCGATTCACTTGCTATGCAGGAATATGCAAGATTCTACACACCTGTTTATGTGATGGGCGGATGGATCTGGCGAGAACCGATGACACTTGCTAATGGCTTTTGTGTTGACGATGAAAATCTTAAGTGTATGTTGGAACCTATGTATGGACTTTTAAAATACGAAATTAATGCAAAAAAGGAGAATGAAGATGGACAAGTATCAGGAAATGCTTGAAAGAGCAAATAAAAGATATAAATACAGTGAGATAGAACTGGATAAAATAACATCACTTCTTGATTACTGTCATGCAGTTGATGTTCGTATGACACATAGAAGAATGTATGAAGTTTTCTTTAAGTGTGATGCAATTCCAGGAAGAGAAATAACTACGGATTTCTGTAGCGATAAGTGCGCAAGATACGGTTGTAGTAATTGTACTGCAGCCGAGGATGCGGAGCTTATTATCAATCAGGAAAGGACTGTTTTAGACTTTGAACCGTCAGATGACTTTTTCTTTAAGGATGAAGTGAAATCCATTTTCAAGAGATACCATGGTGATAAGGACGAAAAAATGTCTGATTCTGAAATTGATATGATAGCGGAAGAAGTAAAAAAGGAACTTAATTGTTTTAATTATTGTTTAAAAAAAGGAGAGAATAAATTATGCATTTTATAACTTTGGTAACGGTAGAAGTACCTGAATTGCAGGCGAATCCGATTGAAGATATGGTTGTTGAAGAAAAACTAAAGTATTTAAACGATTTACAAAAGCAGAATGAAAAAAATACTATGCTTGATATAAATATCCGTATGTTAAACGGATTAAAAACAGAATTTGCAAGACAGGTGTATGAATTAATGTATGAAAAAATGGAGCCTTATAACGAGCAAACGGAAAATCCTAAATTTCTTGAATTTGAGGATTTGACAGAAAGTTTACAGGAAGAATACGAAAATGCTCGAACAGATTGCATCAAACTTCCTGACGGTAGGATTTTACCCGCTGATGATTGGATTTTCCACGGGAAGTTTGCTATTCATGAGGACGGAAAAGTATATCAAAAGAACTTCGGGAAGTTAAAGCATGATAAACGCTCAAAAAAAGCAAAAAAGATGTCAGTAGTCTTGAATTATCCATACAAAAAGATATATAAGACTCTTGATGATTTTGCAGAGAATTATAAGAGCGTTAGCTATAACGAAGATTTTAAAGGCTACGGTTATACATATAATCCACAAGCATTTTACGATTGGTGTGTAATCGGAGGCAGATGGCCTAGAATGTTCCTTGTGAAGAACGATTGCGCGGAATATTCTATCGGTGAACGCAGCTGGTGTAATAAAGACGAAGAATATGAAGCTCCGGATGGTTATCATTGGGTAGCTGCTGCAAGAAAAAAAGATATACAATGGCAAGTTATGCGCGATTGGAGATTTGAATGTGCTAAAAAAGATTTTTACAAATTTGAAGAGGAATTCAAAACGGGTGTTTTTCCTGTAAATAGTTGCTATTACAAACGTGGCAACAAGCTACTTGCATATAATAATATCTTGTATATCGAAGGTGAAACACTGGAAAAATATCTGAAAAGAATGGAACTTAACGATACCTTTAAATATCCAAATATATCGTATGGCTATTTGGATGACAGCGGATATCATGAAAAAGAATATACATGGCATTATGGTAAGTCGAAAAAGCATATTAAAAAGCAAACTCGAAAGAATAATATTGTTTGGAGAAGAAATTTAGATAAATTTATTGATTCTATACCGGATGATACCGTTATCATTGGTGTAGATTGTCATGTTTAAAAGGAGGAAAAATTTATGGTTATTGAATATGGTGTATATGAGCAGGGTGCAATGTTTTCTAAGAAAGACTTTGATCCTGTGAAAATAATTAATTATTTTTGCAAAATGTATGAGGTTGAGTTGACAGAAGAAATCAAAAAAGAAATTGCAACCGATACGGTGACAGATGAGCATTTTGATTTTCTTTGCGAAAAACTGGAGGTTAATCCGGAGGAAAGAACTTTTCAGAGTATGTGCACTCAAGCTCTAAATCCCTATGAGATATATGATATGATTTTAGAGGATGCTGAAGTTAAACTCGGAAACGATATGGTGTATGCATCCGTATATTCGAATTTAGTAGGGGATTTTATATTTTATGATGAGGATAAGCCGTGGGAACATATCGATGGTGATTGTATGATGCTTTGTTTTAATGTTCCACATGTATGGGACATTAAAGATGCAAATATTCCTGTAGATAAAAACGAGGCAGTGCGACAACTTAAGGATGCAACAAAAAGTTTGCTAAAAGATGACATCAATTGGGAAGAGCGACTCGGCAGTTTACTTGCAGCAGGATACAATTCCTGATAATTGGAGGATAATTTATGCGTAATAAGAAAGTAATATGTGCTTTTTATAATCCTAATTTAAAACATTTTAATGAATATCACAAATTTATGAGTGTTATTGTGGAAAATATAAGAAAGGTTAAGCCCATCTATTATGAAAATAAAGACGGCATAATTCTAATTATTTTCTACAGACATAAGTTCAAAAGAATATCAAAATATTTTTTAGAAAACTATGTAAAACTTTATGAAAAGATAATATCGGGAAAATACAGACACTGCACATGCTGTGGATGTGGATATCTTTCGTATATTCCATATACATATCGTAATAATGGTGGCTGTGTTGGAAAAAGTTTTGAGTGTGAGATTTGTCAAGAGTATTCTGATGAATTTCTTTGCACTATTATGGATTATTCAAAAAAGCACGGTGCAAAAAAGACTTTGCTCAAACTTATAAAAGGAAAGTTATTTAAGAATGATATGTCTAATGCCTCAGTACAAAATGAAGCATATGATTTGCCATTCTAAACTGTAAAGAAGAACAAAATGACTAAAGATGTAATAATGTATGATAAAATCTTGTCAGCACAGACGTATCTTGAGATGATGACAGGTAACTATTATTGTCTTAATGCAGACAATCAGGTTGAACAGGTTGAAAACATTTTAGATGAGCAGTTCGGACAAGGTGCTTACCGGAACTTTGCTCTGGATAATATCACCGAAGTGATAAAAAATGATCATAAGGTTGTTCTTGTTGAAATCGTTAATATTGTAATGGAAGGCGATGAAGCAGAACAAGATAATATTTATCGCTGGTTTGAAGTTCCGGATGACTGGACCAAAGAAGATGTTTTAGAACAACTTAAAAAAGTTTAATTGACTTTTGGGGCTTGTGCATTGTGGCACAGGTCCCTTTAGTTTTAAGAACCTTAATTTTATGAAAAATTCTAAAAATACGCACTTTTTATTGACATTTGCAATACAATATAGTATAATTGAAATACAAAGAAGTATAATATTGATTAGGAGGGTAACTAATATGGCAACTTCAATTGTTCAATTTAGAATTGATGATGATTTAAAAAACCAGGCGACTGAATTGTACGACAGACTTGGTATCGACCTTTCGACTGCAATGAGAATGTTCCTGAAAAGATCTGTGTCTGTAAATGGTATTCCTTTTTCAATGGTACTACCAAAAGAAGATTATAGCGCAAGTAAAGCGTTAGAGTTTATGGAAGAGTTAAATAAGAGCGCATCAGATAATGGTATGGATAAAATGTCTCTTGATGAAATAAATTCTGAAATAAGCTCATTCAGAGCAGAACGCAGGACGAGAGGGTAGGCGTATGAAGTATTTTGCTGTTATAGATACTAATGTTATTGTATCTGCTATGCTGAAAAACGATTCTATGCCTGCACAGGTTTTAAGAGAAGTTTTAGTAGGGAATATAAATATGCTTGTTAACGAGGAAATCCTTGATGAATATCTTGAGGTCCTTAGCCGAAAGAAATTTCGTTTTCCTATTGATGCGGTAATCAACCTGGTAAACGAAATAAAAAAGCAGGCAATTTATGTTGACAAAACACCGTTGGATGAATATTTCCCGGATCCGGACGATGCTGTTTTTTATGAAATCGTTATGGAATCGCGAAAAACTGTAGATGCATACTTAGTAACAGGGAACCTAAAACATTTCCCTGAAAAGTCGTTTGTTGTGACACCTGCAGAAATGATAGAAATCATAAATAAAAATTAATGATTTTAGGGCGTGTGCGATATGTACAAGCCCTTTTTACATGGCATAAAATTTACACAGTTTTGCCGATGACACGATAAATTTGTATTGCAGAATGTACGATTCTGTGGTATAATATTTTGTAGAATTTGGAAGAAGGGAAGGTGTTTAAAAATGACTAAAACGGAGTTAGTTGCGGCATTGGCTGAAAAAGCTGAAGTTTCAAAAAAGGATGCAGAAAAAGTTTTAAATGCATTTGTTGAAACAGTTCAGGAAGCCGTTAAAGCCGATGATAAAGTTCAGTTGGTTGGCTTTGGAACATTTGAAAGCAGAGCACGCTCGGCAAGAGAAGGTAAAAATCCTCAGACCGGCGAAAAAATTCAGATTGCAGCTTGCAAGGTTCCAGCGTTCAAAGCCGGTAAGGCATTTAAAGATTTACTTAAATAAATTACAAACGGAAGACCTGTATTTAGCAAGTGCTTTGTACAGGTCCTTTTCTTTAGATAATAGAAATGGAGTAAAAGGCATATGTTTTTTATAATGGGTATTTCAAACGGAAGGAAAGAGATTAACTATGACAGTGGCGGTATGAATATTTGCAAGTCTTGCGGTGCGTATTGCCGATACAGAGTGTCTTGTACTTATATGTATATGTCACTGTTTTTTATACCGCTGTTTAAATGGTCCAAACAATATTATGCTGAGTGTTCAAGCTGCGGCAAAGTTTTTTCTTTGAATCACGAAACGGGAAGAAAAATTGAAAACGGAGAAATGATGACAATATCATCGGATGATCTCGAAGCGGAAACAACCTTTTGCAATGATCAATATAAAAAATGCTGTAAATGCGGTTATGATGCTAATGCTGATTTTGAGTATTGTCCAAAGTGTGGAACAAAACTGTGATGTTCAAATTCCGGCATGTTAAGATGGATATTTGAATGAAAAAATAGGCGATAGGCAAGTGGTGGCTTTAAATAATAACATGAAAATTTGAATAATTTTTATCATAATTAAAGGGTAAAGGCTTTGCAGGTAAGCTTTTACCTTTTTTATTTTTATGTATGCATGCGCAGCTTCCGGATATACATATTATTGCCTCTTAATTCAAAAGTGTGATGTGCTGAATCAAAATGCATAATTATATATTATAATTTTATGAATAAATATAACTTTTTTAATGTTTATAAATCAAAAGGTTATATTAAGTCTGCAAATTGTATGAATTTAAACCTCATATTTGTATGTTCGCTTTTATTCGATATCAATATAAAATAATAATGAGGAAGTGAACAGAATGATGTATAAAAATGCAGCTCGACAAATCAGACTATTGAGAACAAAAAGTAATTTGACACAGGCGCAGTTAGCAGAAAAATTAGGTGTAACATCAAATTACATTTCAGCCATTGAAACCGGCAACAGGAGAGGTTCGTTATATGTATACAAGGATATAGCTAATTATTTCCATGTAACGCTGGACTATCTTTTTGTAGACAGTATCGATATTAAAAAGAATATTATAACCGACAGTGTAATATTGAAAATGAGTTATATGGAAGAAAACGATCAAAAGTACATATTAAAAATGGTTGAAGATTTTATTGAATATAAAGATAATAATAGATAGAGAGGTATGTTTCCAATGGCCATATTAGCATCAATACTCAAATTAAATTTATCACGACATAGAAAGTTATAATGCTTCAGCTTGAAAGCATTTAATCCGTCGGCCTGGCATAGCAGAGGTATTATAAGCGTTTGTTATGCGGGGTAGTATATGCATGTAGATTACGGCGGTTACATACATTTATTAAGTCAACAATTTAATAAAATGATTCTAAAGGGTAATATAAATCCGATAATTCGGGATTATATTGCCCTTTTTGTTTTATGTGATATTCGTGCACCGCCTTAGCAGGTTCAGACTAATAATTTTTAGGAGAATCTGCACAAAAATGATAGCAATTTTAAAAAAAATAAAATTTTTTTCTCAAATCTTTTGCTTTTTTCGCTTCAGCTGCACTATCTTAATGGGAGCAGTTTTAATCCCCCGACGAAAGGGGGTGAAAAAATGCTTTCAAAAGAAGAAATTGTCATCATTAAATTTGATGCTTGTGTTACAAAAGGGTTGGAAAACGAACTTAAGTACAGAAAGCGTAGTAGAACAAATCTGGCAAAAAGGGTAGTTAATTTTTCAGAAATGTCAAAGGCAGATGAGGAAAAACTATACTTAGAGGATGAATATGAAGTATTCAGGGAGACTATAACAACATCGTTGTTTGATGCAACGATCCACGATGAATTATTACATAAAGCTTTGTTGTCGCTAAAAAAGAAAAACCGTGAAATCATTCTTCTCAAGTATTGGGGAGAATTAACGGATTTTGAAATAGGACAAGCTATGTCTATGAGCAGACAAATGGTTCAATATCATCGTAATTGTGCATTGAAACTTTTGAAAAAAATGATAGAGGGGATGAAGAGAGATGACTAAAGGTTTGAATTACGAACTTATAAAAAAGGCTGTTTCAGGAGATGAAGTTGCAATAAATAAAATAGTAAAAATTTACGAACCGTACATTAATACTTTGGTTTCTACAAAGCTATATGATGCTGACGGTAATGAATTCATAGGTATTGATGTTGATTTGCAGGAGTATCTTAAAACAAAATTAATAGAGATTATTCTGAAGTATAAGGTGGCTTAAAAATAACAGGGCTCTCTCTTGTACGAGATTATTAAACCCCCTAAGTGACATAAATAATTGTAGAGAGAGCCCTACTTTGTAATTTTTAGCAAAAGCATTTGATAAAGTGTTTTTGCTAAAGATTATAAAATCTTTTTACTCTTTAATTTTTTAAAGAGTAACTGTTCCTTGACAACTGAATAACTCGCTCCTTAAACATAATTCATATAAGAGCACATCAGGAAATACGCTTGCGATAAATATTTGCCTGTAAAACAAATGTGGTGATTTGTCTGCCAAGACGATATGAAGGATAATGATACTTGCACTATGGCAGTGTCTCGTGCGGATGCAGGGGAGTGCGAGGGTATTCGAGAAATACGGTACCTTTAGCATTATGCCGGAAAACCAAACCGGTAAGGAGCGTTTCAACATGATTAAATTTATGGAGGTAAACGTTTTTATGAATACAAGAAGTAAAATAAATGAAAATGACCTTGTTGACATTAAAGATGTAGTTATCAATCCTATGCTTAATAAAGAAAAACGAATTGAAAGCTTTGTTCAGCAAATAAAAAACCCATTATGCTATAAATGCGGAGAATACATTGTTCAAGTATCATTCTCAAACAATGGTCGCACTTTAGAAGATTGTTTTACAGAATATTTAAAAAATTTATAATACATAGAAATTACGTACATAGCAATTGACTATTATAAAAAAATGTGTTATAATATAAAATGTAATTTATGAAATTGAATATTCTTGTCACTCAAACTCTTAGCTAATAATGGGTTTTAATTCCATTATGTAGTTAGGAGGTTTTTTTATGTCAAAAATGCTTAAGACAAGATATAAAGCGGCTATATATCTGCGTTTATCTCGTGATGACGGCGATGACAAGGCTGAAAGCGATAGTATATCCAATCAAAGAGCTATGATTTTGGAATATGCATCTGGATTAGATGATGTCGATGTTGTCTGTGAAATGGTTGATGACGGATATAGCGGAAGTAACTTTGACAGACCCGGTTTTTCCAAACTGCTTGAGGCAATCGAACAAAAGAAGGTAAACTGTGTTATTGTCAAAGATTTATCTCGTTTTTCGCGTGACTATATTGGCTCAGGTATTTATGCAATGAATTTATTCCCTAAGTGGGGAGTAAGACTTATTGCGATTAATGATAATTATGATTCTGTTAAGCCAATGAATTCCAATGATGAATTGATGTTTTCCTTTAGAAGCGTGGTAAATGATATCTATCTTCGAGATATTTCGGTAAAAATACGAAGTCACTTGGATATAAAAAGAAAAAAAGGAGAGTACATAGGTGCTTTTGTTGCCTATGGATACTTAAAATCACCTGAAAATAAGCATGAAATAATAATTGACGAAACTGTTGCACCTAATATTGTCAGTATTTTTCAGTGGAAGATTGAGGGTATGAGTCCATCAGCAATTGCGGACAAGCTGAATGATTTGGGCATTTTGTCTCCGGCCGAATACAAGAAGTATATGGGATCGAAACTGACAGGATTTCAAACGGGTAAAAACCAGGGGTTGTGGTCTCATGTTTCAGTACAACGTATACTGAAAAATGAGATATATACCGGAACTTTAATTCAGGGTAAAACGACAACTGCAAGTCATAAGGTGAAAAAACTTGTTGAACGGGAAAAATCGGATTGGGCTATAAAAGAAAATTCACATCCACCAATTATTAGTAAGCTTATGTTTGATACTGCAAATGAAATTATGATGCGAGATACTCGAAACTCAAGCAAAAATGCGGATACATATATTTTTTCAGGGTTGCTTTTTTGTGCTGATTGTAAGAATTCTATGATTCGCAGAGTTTCAAAGTATAAAGACTCACAGTATGTATATTACAGGTGCGGGACTCAAAAAACAACAGGGGAGTGCTCAAACCACAATATCCGTGAAGAAGCCATCTATGAAATGGTATTTCAAACACTGAACGCTCATATAAAAACGATAATTGAATTGCAAAATGTAGTTAAAAATATGAATAAATCGGAACTTTCCCGTAATAACCAAAGTAAAATTGATAAGCTTATCAAAGAAAAGGAAGCTGAGATAAAAAAACGTAAGCAAGATATTTTTTACACTCACCAAAGCTTGCTTGATGGTGTTATTACGCAAGAGGAATTCAAAGATTTCAAAGGAATATACGATGAACAAATTCGTACTGCTGAAGAGGCAATTTTAAGACTCAATGAGGAAAAGGCTAAGATGCAAGACAATGTGCTTGAGATGTGCGAATGGATGAATGTCTTTACAGAACTTGGTGAGGTGAAAAAGCTCACGCATAAGATGCTCGTTATGCTTATAGATAAAATCTATGTGATTAACAAGAATAGCATCAATATCGTTTTTAAGTATCAAAGCGAGTTTGAACATATCAGCAAGATACTCGATACGGTTGAAAATACAAGGGCGAATATGATTATGGCAGGATAGGAGGGAACAATTAAATGGCAAGAAAAAGTAGAAAAAATATTGACAACACTCCGTTGGCTACCGAAGATGTCAGACAGTTTAGTGCAGCAATATATGTAAGACTTTCTCGTGAAGAGCAGGAGGGCTGCCGAAATCATGCATCTTTTAAAAATCAGAAAGCGTTTTTGTTGGACTTTGTTGAAAAGCATCCCGAAATAACCGTGTATAAGGTTTATGAAGATAATGGATATTCCGGAACAAACTTTGATCGCCCGGGGTTTTCGGATATGATGTATGATGTTTCAAATGAAAAAGTCGATTGTATTATTGTAAAGGACTTATCCCGATTTGGCAGAGAACACATAGAAACAGGAAAATATCTTGATTATCTTTTCCCGATGATAGGTCTTAGATTTATAGCAGTAAATGATAATTATGACACTTATGACAAAATCAAAGACAATGATATGATTGTACCATTTAAAAATATCATTAATGCCATATATTCAAAAGACATTGGGAGAAAAGTTAAAAGCTCCTTTGCACTTATGATGAAAAAGGGTGAGTTTTTAGGTACATATGCACCTTATGGATTTTTGCTTGATGAAAACAGAAAGCTTATCATTGATCCTGAAGCTTCAGAAAATGTAAAGAGAATATTCGAAATGTATGCAAACGGAGAGTCTATGCTAGGAATCTGTAAGACATTAACGAGAGAAGGGATAGATATCCCATCGGTTTATAAATTAAAAAAGGGCATAATAAAAAAACATGCCGGTGAAAAGGATAATGTGTGGAAAGTTACGGTTCTTAAAAATATCCTGAGCAATTATGCTTATGCAGGACATATGGCGCAAGGAAAAGTTGAGTCTGAATTTTTAAAGACAGGAGTAAAAAAACTTGTGAAAGTACCGGAGTCTCAATGGGTAATCGTGAAAAATACTCATGAAGGGTTTATTAGTGATGACCTTTTTGAAAAAGTTTTGGCGAGAAGAAAAGCAGAGTATATTCCAAAAGCCAAACCAAACGCTAATAATATTTTCAAAGGCAAGCTGTATTGCGGACATTGTGGTAGTGCTATGAAAATTAATGGTTCACCAACAACTAAATACAGATACTACCATTGCAGTAAAAAAATGTTCTATTCTGATTTGTGCGATTTTAAAGCTACAATAAGAGAAAATGATATAAAGGATGTTGTTCTTAACTCAATAAAGGGTCATATATCAAGTGCATTGGATCTGAATAAAGTGTTTTCCGGTATTAATGGTGATAAGGAAATTAAATTACGTAGGCAATCCTATGAGAATAAAATCCGTACAACCAAAAGGGAAATAGACTTAAATAAAAAACATAGGTTTGAATTGTTTGAGGATTATATTAAAGAACTAATCGAAGCTGACGAATTTAAGTTTGCTCGCCAAAAATATAGTGACACAATCAGTGTATTACAGGAATGTCTTTCGGCATATGAGGCAGAATACGAAAAATTCAAAAAAATGCTTATGCCTAATGAGTGGCTAAATAAGTTCAAAAAATATAAGTCCGCACGAAATCTTACATCAGAAATGGTCGAATATATTATAGACCGAATTACAGTTTATGACAACTACAGAATTGAAATTACATGGAAGTTTTCCGTTGATACACTTCCGGAATGGAGAAAAACAGTATGAAGGATAATAACAAAGATATAAGAATTCTTAAATATCTAAGAGTCTCTTTGGATGACGAAGGCGATGATGAAAGTAATAGTATTAGTTACCAAAGAGAATTGCTCGACGGATATATAGCTGACAACTTTTCCAATGCAGACTTGATAATTGATGAAATTGCTGACGACGGCTACACGGGAACTAATTTTAGAAGACCAGGTATTACAAAGGTATTAAATGCATTGTCTACGGGGAAATATAATTGTTTGATTGTTAAGGACTTTTCGCGTTTTGGAAGAGATCATATACAGGTTGGGAACTATCTTGAACACATATTTCCAGAAATGGGCATAAGATTTATATCTGTTAATGATAATTATGACAGCAAGGATTTAATAGGTCGAACAGCGGGTATAGATGTTGTTATAAAAAATCTTGTGTATGAAATGTACAGTAAGGATTTGTCTCAGAAGATACGCTCTGCAAAAGAAGTTATGATGAAAACAGGTAAATACGCTCCTCATAGCGCTTTTTATGGTTACATACGAGATGGTAAATATGGAATACGCATTGATGAGACAGCTGCAAATATTGTCAAACAGATATTCCAAAGGGCAGACGAAGGGTGGAAAATAGCGGATATTGCGAAAGAATTGAATGAGGACGATGTCCCGATTCCATCAGTGTATAAAAAAATTAACGGGATGCCCGGAAATTGGGATAGAGCATTTCATAATATTTGGACAAACCACACTGTTCGAAGCATCTTGCTTGATGAAAGGTATACAGGTAAAATGATATCCGGCAAATACAGAAGAACCAGAGCCTGTGATGAAAAAAGTGTAGAAGTTATGCCGGAAGAAGACAGATTTGTTACAGAAAATCATCATGAACCGATTATTTCTCAAGAATTATTTGATCGAGTTTACTCGAAGATTGAACATAAGAAGTTTTCAAGACGAACAAAAAATAGAAGAGCGTGTATTTTCCGATGCGGAGGATGTGGATATGTAATGCAACGAAGCAGATCAAAAGAGAACAGGGTTGTATGCTGTATGAGAAATTCACACATATCAGATGAATGTGTTGATGAATGGACTGCTGAGGCAGAACTTAACGATGTAGTGAAAACCATACTTAAAAAGCAGTTTGAAGTTATGCTGGACAATGCGAAACTATATAAATCACTGCATTCAAAAGAAAAGATAAAATCAAAAAAGACTACAGAAAATGAAATCGCGGTTCTTAAAAGAAAGCGATTTGATTTGTACGAACAATTTAAGAACGGAAAAATCACAAGAGAATTGCTTGATAGTAAGCGTGCAGAGATAGTCAACAAAATCGAAACACTTGAGCGCGGCATGGAGGAAGTAACAACAGAAACTTCTGAACAACTGAATCACAGTGCAGATATAATCTTGAATTATGGTGAACCGGAAGATTTTAACGAAGACTTTATAAAATACTTTATTAAGGATGTGATTGTTTCCAAAGAAAAGAAAATTGAAATTGTATGGAATTTCGGTCTAAATGAATTATTAAAAATGGAGGAAAATGTATGAGCAAGACAAACAAAAATGCAAAAAAATTTTTGTAATTTAAAAAAATTTTTTGGACTTTACTTGACATGAGCTTGGAAGATGGAGAAATACCACCAGTATTTATGAGTGCCAATGTGCCAAATGGTA
>CALLZZ010000372.1 GCA_937858235.1 uncultured Clostridia bacterium | reverse complement strand
ACGAAAACCAATATCCACATACAGCCGATGGATGATTTTTTGTTTTTCTGCGCGGCGGCCAGTATCTCCGGCGAATTACACCTGTCGGAAAAGCCGACCAGTCCCGCGTCGCCCTGTGAGGGAGCGGAAGATGCCGCTTGGCTTACCTCCATCGGCTCCGGCGTTCTCAAATTCACCGCCTTGCCGCACCCAATGCAAAATTCAGCTCCCTCCGGCAACTCTGCGTCGCAGGCCTTACACACGCCGGGGGCGTTTGTTTGTGTTTTTGCGCCGCAGCTCGGACAGAAAGCCGCGCCCTCCGGCAACTTGTTTCCACAGTTAGGACAAAACATATCAATATCACTCCTTGCTTCGATTATTTGAGATTCCCGGCTCGTCGCGGATTTTCCGGCGGGTTTCCTCGCCGCTGTTTTCTTCTTTTTCCCGCGTCTGGCTGTGCGGATGACAAGTAGCAGCAAAAGCAGATAACCGATGGGCGCGAGAATATGGTAAATAATTGCCACCTCTCCCATCTCGTCAAATTCGCACAACGCGGAGGGCTTGTTGACGTATGGGAAAAGGCCAAGGTAGCGGATGCGCTCGGAGCGCGTTTCGCCCTCGGTAAGGCTTGGCCACGCCTCGTCGCTTTGGTACATCACATAGCCCCGATACTCCTTGCCACTTACCACAAACCAATAGCCCTTGGAAATGGTCCGGGAGCGATTTTCCTGTGCGGTCGTATCGTCCCGACGGCTGTCATAGCTGTCCACCGTACCCATTACGCTGTCGCCCCATATCGCCAGAGCCAGCGTAGATAGGCTCAAATACATGGCAAACAGCAGCACGGCGCAGATAAGGATGAGGATGGGAATAGGAATATTTTTACTTGCTTTCTTCTTTGCCATTGGGCGCTCCTTTCACTGTTGTTCGGAATCCCGCTTTTCGCGCCAGCCCACGCCGACCAAATACAGGACGGTCGATAGGAAAAGCGGCGGTAACGTGATCGTGGCATAGGAGCGAAGCGAATATACCAGCAACACTCCCGCCGCCAGTTGGATATAGCCAAGCGTCCGGCACCAGCGATGTCGGTGGAGCCGCTCTGCAAAGGCCAGGCCCGCGATGGCCGTCACCATAGAAAAGATGTACGCTATTCCAGCCGCGAAGCAACCCGCTCCGGCGTAGGTGTAGTCCAGTGCCGCATTGTCAATAAGACCCAGGCACCACAGCAGCATGGGCAGGGCGGTAAGTAACATCAGTACGGATGAAATCCGCAGAAGTATTCGTTTTCGCGGGCTATTATTTGGTATGCCATTCATACTCATAAGCTGTTGCAATTATTTGATTACCACCGGTAAACCCGACCACAATATATACCTTATCGCCATCGGCTGACCCTGCGGGCATCGTGCCGCCAACCGTGACTCGCATACCCGTGTAGCCGGTGTTGGTATCGTTTTTTTCGGTCCAGATATATGATTTTGTGTGCTTTTCAGTAATATCATAAAGAGATGTGTCCGTACCGTATGAGACAAAGGGATCGTCATGGTTGATAGGCGTAATAGCGGCCCCCAAAGACGCCCCAAGATGGAAGCAAATGTTTCTTGATGTGTTTGCCTTGATACTCAAATCCAAGGTAACCGGCTCTCCTCCCGAATACCGTCCATTTGGGCTGCTTGCGGTTCCTATATTCTCAACAAATTCGCCCTTGCAATTATCGTGGGTGCTACCGGAGTAACTGTAATCAAATGTTGTTTTGCATCGATATGTGTAGCTTCCGCTGCCACCACTCCATGATTCTGAATAGGAATCGTCAGCTGCGCTTGTTTCATACTTGTTATCAAAGCTTCTGACAAGCAGCCAATACCCCTCAGTCACCGCTCCCGCCTTTTTCAGATAACCCTGCTCCCGCATCCAGTCATAAAATTTGGTTCTGTCCTTACCGTAGCCCAGCCACATGGCTATTGCCATACTCAAATTATCTTCACGGTTTTTTTCACTTCCGAAAACGGATATATCCCCGCCTACCATTTTCAAAATGACTTGTCGAATGGTAAATAGCGACTTCAACCTCTGCTCAATAGTCATGTCATATTTATATCCGTTTTCAAGGCGGTTGAGCAGGTTGGCATCCTTAAAGCTCCCAATGATCTTCTCATATTCCGTAGCCTTGGCTTCAACCAGCTTCTCATTTGCCAGCCTTTTATCGAATTGTTCCTTTAGATCGGCTTCCACATAGTCTTCTAGCATTTTGATTTCAGCATTGGTCAGGCTGTCTTTTCCGTGAAGTCTACGCCAGGCTTCCTTCTTTTCGCTTAAAAGGCGGTTGTAATATCCGCGCATCTGGATTTTCAGTGTTTCCCAGTCACCGGAGTTAAGCGTATAGCCGTAAGCGCCTTCCTTTGCAAGCCCTGCATACGACTTGTAAGCACATTCCATCTCATAATCTTTCCACGCCATAATACCTTGCTCTACCGCTGCCTTGCTTAAATCCCCTATGGATTTAATCGCAGTCACTGCGCCGCCAGCAGCACCGCCAAACAGGGTAACGCCTAAATCGGTGAACTCCACCACAGCTGTTTTATAATCCCCGTTATAAAGAGCCTCTGCGCCTTCGGTGAGTGAGCCCAATTTGCCTAAGCCCTCCATTAGGCTCTCTTTAACCAAAGGATTTTCTTGAACAATATCAATTGTGGCTTCGGCAAGAATCTTTCCACATTCATAGGTTAATGCCTCTATATCACCTTTTGCACCAAGCTCTTGCGTTGTCGGAATAATGTTCATCTCCAAAGCACGGTCAATAATAATTTCTCGTGTTTCACCGGCATAAAGCCCAACTCCATCAAAATAATCATTGCACACTGCTTTTATCTTTTCGATATAAGTTGGATCTTTCACTTCGTTGCTGACAGAATCCACCGCCATTTTGTGAGCGTAAAGCTTGATTTGTTCTTCTCTGTTCATCAACTTGCCACTGTATGATGAAAAATGCCATGTTTCAAATTCCAAATATCCCTCGGACAGGCGAACAGGGTCGGGGATAATCGGCTCCCATTCGCTGCCGTTCCAATATGCCATGACCGTTCGGTCAAAGCTCTCGGCATCGGGGATGTTTTTCTTATCAAGCTTCATGGTGATTTTCACCGGCTGGTTCAGGCGCACCTGCTCCATGCCCTCAACGCTGATATCGATGGGCGTAGTGAGCAAGACGTCTTCTCTCTCGGAGGCTTTCGCCACGATGACACTTACATCCCCGTCAAAAGCTCCAGCAGGAACCGATACTATCCAGCCGCCCTTTTTCAGATTCCCGATTTCTGCTCCTTTGTCCGAAGCAATTTGGGTTGAGGCAAAACCACTTTCTCCACATCCTGCAAGACCTGCTATAGCGGACAGCAGCATGACGGCTACAAGCAGAATAGATAATATTTTTCGTTTCATTGCGCAAAGCTCCTTTCTGTCGGCTTACTCAACCGCAAAGCTGAATCTCAAATCCGGCGCGACGTTGACAAAGCCGGAGTAATAGTGCATGGTGACCTCGC